>DASUAC010000491.1:0-2260 GCA_035763985.1 Jatrophihabitans sp.
CGACCCTGCTCGACCTGCTGGACTACTGCGGCCTGCGGATCTCGGACTTCGACCGTGCCTACGACACGTTCTCGGCGGACTCCCAGGAAGGCACGGTGCTCTCGCTGGCGAGCCGGCAGCAGAACCCGGCGCCGGCCCTGACCGCCCAGGACTACCTGGAGGCACGGGCGGTGCTGGCCGAGCACCCCGTCATCCAGACCCCCGACTTCGACGCGGTGCTCGCGAGCACCGAGTAATCGGGTCGGCTGGCTGCAGCGTTCGGCCCGGCCGCTATCCCTTATCCCGTATGGTCGCCGACCGCAAAGGGTGCTTGCCGAGATCACCCCGCTGCGAATGGTTGTCCCGCACAATCGCAACGCCGGTGCCATCCTTCATCGCGTTGGTGATCGCCGCCGTTGAAGCTGCGGGACATGGCAGCACTGCCGACCGCCTGCGATTCAGGTTCGGCAACGTTGCCTCGAGGGACGCTCGAGGAGCGAGAATGCTGCCCGATGTGAGCGATATGAATCATGATGCAAAATAGGCAAAAAGCCTATTGGTTCGCATATCCATAACTGTCTACGGTGATGCGATGCGTCCCTTTCCCCCTTATGCATTATGGGCAATCCCGTGCCCCGCCTGATCGTCGGCAACACCCGTACCGACGGGATGGTGGGCGATCTGACCGCCCTGTCGCCGCCCGAGCGCGAGTACGCGGGCTGCGCGGCACTCCGCCTGCTCTGGTACGCCCGATCCGGAGACGTGGTGGTGCTGCCGATGCTGCCGCGTCCCGACTTCCTGGCCTATGTCACGAGCCTCACCGGCACCGACCCGGATTCGCTTGACCTGCTGGCCCCGCCGCCGGGTGAGCTCGGTGCCGGCCTGCTGACCCCGGATCGCACCGCCGAGCCCGGCTTCCACCAGCGATTGGCGGCTGCGGTCCGGCAGCGCTCGATCGCCGAGGTGCTGGTCGTCTACCAGGACACCGCCGTGGCTCAGCTGGTCCAATCACTGGGGCTGAGACTGCCCGGACACGCCTTCAGTGCCGAGGGCGGCGACGGAATCCTCAACAGCAAGGCCGGCTTCCGGGCTATCGCGGCCGGTGCCGGTGCGCCTATCGTGCCGGGCCTGGCCACCACCCGTCCGGACCGGGCGATCGAATTGGTTACTCGGCTGCTTGCCGCCGGGCACAGCGCCATCGTCAAACGGGAATTCTGCTGCGGCAGCAACGGCAACGAGATCCTCAGCCCGGTGGCCGGCGTACGGGTGGCCGGCGCGCAGCGGGCCGTGCTGTTGACCGACGCGGCGGCGGTGGCCGACTACTTCGGCCGGCGCTGGGACTGGCTCACCATCGGCGGCCGGTACCAGGTGGTGATCGAGCAGTACCTCACCGATTGCGACACGGTCTACAGCGAATACCTCGTCGGCGACGACGGGCCGCAATTGCTCGGCGTCGCGGAGATCCTGATGTCGCCGATGCCGGTCGGCGAGATCGCGCCCGCGCAAGCACTGCCGGCTGCCGCTCGCACGGTGCTGATCGAGGCCGGTACCCGGATAGCCCGTGCCTTTCAGGCAATCGGCTACCGGGGCTTTGTCAGCACCGACGCGGTGCTGACGCCGAGCGGCCAGATCTTCATCACCGAGGCCAATGCCCGGATGAGCGGCTCCACCCATCTGCACGTGGTGATTCGGGATCGGGTGCTGCAGACGGCGCATCGGGATTCCCGGCTGCTGCTGGAGATACACGGCTGGTCGGTGCCGTCGTTCGCGGCAGCTGTCGCACGGCTCGCCGGGACCGGTCTGGCCTTCGACCGGGAAACCGGCATCGGGGTCATGCTCACCACCGACCAGATGCCGGACGGCACCGTCACCTATTGCGTGGTCGCCGAGGACCTCCGATCGGCCAAGGCGATCGAGGGCCGGCTCAGCACACTTTTCGCTTTCGCCACCGATGAATCCGCTACCGCGGTCGACGGGTACGGACCGTTCGCCGATGCCGTGTCGCGGCCCGGCCGGCTGCCGGACTGACGGCTGATCGAGTACGACCGCACGCCGACACCCTTGTCGAACAAGCGTAAACACCAGCACGCCCAGCCCTGAGGAGCCTGCCATGCAGCTGAACAGCCACGACGACTTCACCCCGCTTCGCGAGATCATCGTCGGCTCTGCCGAGAACTACCTCTCCCATGACCGCGACGTGACCTTCGAGCTCTTCCACCACGAGAACCTGACCGGAATCCGCAGTGATTGGGCCTATCCCCGGCTCACCGCGGCCGGCAGC
>DASUAC010000492.1:0-9217 GCA_035763985.1 Jatrophihabitans sp.
ACGCTCGCGCGCACCGGCGACTCGCTGCAGGGCATGAAGCGCGGCATCCTCGAACTCGCCGACGTGATCGGCGTGAACAAGGCCGACGGCGAGGACGCCGACGTGGCGCGGCGCGCGGCCCGTGAGCTGTCGGCGGCGCTGCGGCTGCTGCGCGGGCCGGACGACGCCTGGCAGGTGCCGGTGCTCACCTGCAGCGCGCTGCACAACGACGGCATCGACCGGGTGTACCGGCAGCTCATCCGGCATCGGGAGCAGTTGATCGCCCGCGGTGAGTTCCAGGCCAAGCGGGACCGGCAGTTGGTGCAGTGGACCCGCGACCTGGTGCGCAACCGGCTGCTGGACCGGCTCGCCGAGCCGGCCGTCCGGCGGGCCGGCGAGGCGGCCGAACGTGCGGTGCTGGCCGGCGAGCTGACCCCTGACCAGGCCGCCGCCCGGATCCTGGCGGCGCTGGACGAAGTTCACTGACTTTGCTCGTCCGACCGCCGACGGTCCCGTGCCGTTGGTGCCTGAGTTCCGATACGACGATCTACCGGCTGGTCGTGTCCTATTGGAGCCGGTAGGTGATGATCGCTATCGCAACCGCGGCCACCGTACTTGCGATGAACAGCGTCACGCTGAGTTTGTTTGCCCGCTGCGAGCTGGCTGTGAGGGTTCGTTGCCACTCCTCCCGGACCGCCCCTGCTTGGTCACGCGTCAAGCTGATCAATTCCTCATTACGCTTTCGTTCCGCCTCCGCTTCCGCCAGCGCGGACTTGGTACCCACGTAATCGCGCTCCAGTGCAGCAAGATGATCCACCAACTCGTCGAGAGACCTTTTGAATCGATCCTCTTGGCGAACCGAAGCCTTGGGCCTTCCGCTTCGATCGACTATGGCGCCGGTTATGAGGAGGACAAAGACAACGGCCAGAACGATGGCGCCTGCTCCATTGACCATTGCGCCGGCTTGGTTGGTGGCATCTGCGATGGAGTTGACGACGTAGCTGCCGTCGATGGAGGTCTGCAGGTTGACATCGTGAAGCAATACGCTGGCTGTCCGGACGAGCACCAGACTGCAGAGTTCGATCCCCAGAGCCACCAAGACCATCCAGAAGGCGACCTTCAAGTACCTAGGCATAAGTTGAGAGTTAACCAAATGGGTGCCCATGACCCCGACGTGCATTCTGTATGTGGTGGCGCGACCGGCATCGGGCGAGCCGGTCGCCACCCGGTGCGCCGGCCGCAACGATCCGGCCAGCACGTCGCATCGTCCTGATATGCGTTCTCTTCGCCTGACCTGCCTGCTCGCGATGCTGCTGCTGCTGGCCGGCTGCGCGTCCACCGGTTCCACCTCCGCCGGCGGCGGCTCGACGAGTGGCGGCTCGACGAGTGGCGGCCCGATCGCCACCCCGCCGCACACCGTGGACCCGAGCGGCAGCCCGTCCGGCAGTGCCAGCCGGCAACCCGGTCCGGCGCCGAGCGACTCCGACGGCCTGCAGATCAGCGGCCCGATCGCGGTGTCGCTGCTGTCCCGAACCGGTCCGGTGGACCCGGCCGGGCCGTACCTCGGCAAGGACGTGACCGACCTGCTCGGCCGGTACCGCGCCGCGCTGGCCGGACGGCAGCCGAGCTGCCAGCCGGCCGGCTGCTGGTCCGACGCCAAGGTGCCGGCCGGCAGCCTGCTGCTGGCCGTCCGGCCCACGCTGGTCGCCTGCTATCAGGTGCAGCGGATCCAGACCGCCCGGGACTCGGCGTCGGCGATCCGGCTGGACCTGCAGCTGAACTACGTCTGCCGTCCCGGCATGGGTTCGGCTGCCCGGATGGCCGGCTGGCTGATCGCGGTGCCGGCGACCGCGGCGGCCGGCAACCGGCTGACGGTCACGGTACGGGTTTCGCTGCGGCCGGGTACCGCCTTCGGCACGCTGGGCAGCGCCACGCTCTGACCGTGCGCAGCCGTTAGCCTCCACCGCATGGCGGCAGTGCGTTTCAAGGATCTCTGCATCGACGCGGTCGATCCGAGGGCCGCGGCCGAGTTCTGGGGCCAGGCGCTGGGGCTGCAGGTGCAATCCAAGCGGAACGAATGGTGGCTGACCGGGCCCACCCCGCAGCACACCATCTGGATCAACCAGGTGCCCGAGCCCAAGACGGTGAAGAACCGGGTGCACCTGGACGTCCGGACCGGTTCGGTGGCCGAGCTGACGGCGCTCGGTGCGGCGGAGGTCGGCCCGGTGCGCAACTGGATGGTGATGACCGACCCGGACGGCCAGGAGTTCTGCGCGTTCGAACGCAAACGGCCGCCGGAGTACCGGCTGTTCGACCTGGTCGTCGATGCCGCCGATCCGCGCGCCATCGCCGGCTGGTGGGCCGGGCTGTTCGGTGGCCGCAGCCCGATCTCCGAGCGCGGCTACTGCGACATCGCCGGGATCGACGGGCTGCCCTGGCGCAAGTTCACCTTCCTGCTGGTGCCGGAGGCCAAGACCGTCAAGAACCGCGTCCACTGGGACGTCGTCGCCGACCCGGACGAGCTGCAGGCGGCCGGTGCCACCCTGCTCCGCACGCCGCGCCGCGGCAGCGACTGGCACGTGATGGCCGACCCGGAGGGCAATGAGTTCTGCGTCTTCGGCACCGGCTGAGACCTCCGGCCGGATCGGCGGGGCCACAAGCCGAGACCTCCGGCCGGATCGGCGGGGCCACAAGCTGACACCGCCCGGATCGCCGGTATGCGCAGCCGGGCCGCTATCGTGCAGGCGTGGGGCAAAGCTTGCGGGAACGGGCCGTTGCCTGGCTGGACAGCCATGGCGAGGAGCTCATCGGCTGGCGCCGGGACCTGCACGCACATCCCGAGGTGGCCTACGCCGAGCACCGCACCACCGAGCGGATCGCCGCGGTGCTGGCCTCGTTCGGGCTGCGACCCACCCCGTTGTCGGCCGGCACCGGCCTGACCGTCGACGTCGGCACCGGGCCTGAGGCGACCGCGCTGCGCGCCGACATCGACGCACTGCCGCTGCCGGACCACAAGCAGGTGAGTTACGCCTCCCAGCACCCCGGTTGCTGCCATGCCTGTGGGCACGACGCGCACACCGCGATCCTGCTCGGGACGGCCGGGGTGCTAGCTGAGGCGGACCGGGCCGGTGCGCTGGCCGGCCGGGTCCGGCTGATCTTCCAGCCCGCCGAGGAGCGGATGCCCGGCGGCGCCGAGGTGGTCGTGAACGACGGCAAGCTCGACGAGGTCGGGCGGATCTTCGCGCTGCACTGCGACCCCAAGCTGGACGTCGGCCAGGTCGGCCTGCGGGTCGGCCCGATCACCGCCTCGTTCAACCAGCTGGAGATCCAGCTGACCGGCCCGGGCGGGCACACCGCACGTCCGCACCTGACCGTCGACGTGGTGTACGCGCTGGGCAGGCTGATCACCGAGCTGCCCGGGGTGCTGTCCCGCCGGATCGATCCGCGCGCGGCCGTGTCGCTGGTCTGGGGAGCGGTGCACGCCGGCTCGGCGCCGAACGCCATCCCGAACTCGGGGACGCTGTCCGGCACCTTGCGCATGCTGGACGGCTTCTACTGGGACCAGCTGGAAGGCATCGTCGCCGAACTGGCCGAGCAGATCGTCGAGCCCACCGGCGCCGAGTTGAAGATCGACTACGACCCGGGTGTGCCGGCGGTGATCAACGACGGGACGCTGGTCGCCCTGCAGACCCAGGCCGCGATCGCGGCGCTCGGCCCGGAGAGTGTGTCCGACACCCCGCAGTCGATGGGCGGCGAGGACTTCGCCTGGTACCTGCGCACGGTGCCCGGCTCGCTGGCCCGGCTGGGCGTACGCACCCCGGGCAGCACCGCCGGTGACCTGCACAAGTCGGATTTCGACATCGACGAGCGGGCGTTGTCGGTGGGGGTACGGTTCACCGCCGCGCTGCTGGACGAGGTGCACGCGACCCTGGGCTGACCGTCGTCACGGTCCTGATCGAACGCGGACCGGCCGGCTGGTCACGGTCCTGATCAAGCGGGGCGCCGATGAACTCAGAACGGTCCGCCGCCGATTGACCGGCACGGCCGGGAGCGCAGTTCCTCGACGTACTCCGACGGGGCACCCGCCTTCTCCGCGGCCTCGGCGATCAGGCCCAGGTAGCGGGCCGACGGCAGGCCGCCCTCGTACCCGTCGAGCACGTACGTCCAGGCCAGCACGTCGCCTTCCAGGGTGGACACCCGCAGCGTGATCTTCTGGTACAGGCCGGTGTCGGCGCTCTCCCAGCGGTCGAGGGAGATCCGGTCATAGTCGGTGATGTCGTACAAACCGACGAAAACCGCACCGGCCGGGTCCTCGACCAGCGTGGCCAGCGCGCCCTCCCAGCCCAGGTCCTCACCGCCGAAGGTCAGCCGCCAGCCCGGGATCCAGCCGGTCCCGGCGAACGGGGAGTGCGGGCAGCGGGTGCGCATCTGGGCCGGATCCATGTTGGATCCGTATGCGGCATAGAGGTGCACGATAGGGCAGCCTACTAAGTGGGCTGGGGGCCCCGACCGGCACTCGATAAACGCCGGCCGGGACAATGGCCTGGTGACCAGGATCGCGATCATCGGCGGTGGACCGGCCGGCTACGAGGCAGCCCAGGTCGCTGCCGGCCTGGGCGCCGAAGTCAGCCTGATCGAGTCCGACGGCGCCGGTGGCGCGTGCGTGCTGTACGACTGCGTGCCGTCCAAGACCCTGATCGCCACCTCCGAGCGGGTGACCGCGCTGCGGGCGGCGGCCGAACTCGGGTTGAGTTCGACCGCGGACGTGCACGTACGGCTGCGGCAGGTCAACGAGCGGGTACGGCAGCTCGCCACCAGCCAGTCCGAGGACATCGAGCGCCGGCTGGTCGCGGCGGGGGTCCGGCTGCTGCCCGGGTACGGCCGGTTCGCCGCCGAGCAGACCGGCCGCACCTTCCGGATCGAGGTGGCCGGCCCGGACGGTGAGCAGACTGAGCTGGACGTGGACGTGGTGCTGCTGGCCACCGGAGGCACGCCGCGCATCCTGCCGGGCGCCGAGCCGGACGGCGAGCGGGTGCTGTCCTGGCGCGACATCTATCGGCTGACCGAGCTGCCCAGCCACCTGATCGTGGTGGGCTCGGGGGTGACCGGGGCCGAGTTCGCCTCCGGCTACAGCGAGATGGGCGTGCCGACCACCCTGGTGTCCAGCCGGCACAAGGTGTTGCCCGGCGAGGATCCGGACGCCGCCGACGTGATCGAGCAGGTGTTCACCGCAGGCGGCGGGACGCTGATGAAGCAGGCCCGCGCGCAGGCGGTCAAGCGGACCGCAGACGGGGTCGAGGTGGTGCTCACCGACGGCCGGACGGTGACCGGTTCGCATGCGCTGATGTGCGTCGGCTCGGTGCCGAACACCGCCGGCCTCGGTCTGGAGCACGTCGGCCTCGGGCTGACCGAAGCGGGATTCGTCAAGGTGGACCGGGTTTCGCGTACCGCGGTGCCCGGCATCTACGCGGCCGGCGACTGCACCGGGGTGCTGCTGCTGGCCTCGGTGGCGGCGATGCAGGGCCGGGTCGCGATGTGGCACGCCCTCGGCGAGGCGGTGCAGCCGCTGCGGCTGAAGACGGTGGCAGCGACCGTGTTCACCCATCCGGAGATCGCCACCGTGGGCATGGGACACGCGGCGGTCAGCTCCGGTGACGTGCCGGCGCGGACGGTGCTGCTGCCGCTGGCCGGCAACGCCCGGGCCAAGATGCAGGGCGTCACCGAGGGCTTCGTCAAGCTGTACTGCCGGCCGGCCACCGGGGTGGTGATCGGCGGCACGGTTGTCGCCACGGCCGCCTCGGAACTGATCCAGCCGGTGGCGATGGCGGTGCAACTCGGCCTGACCGTGAACGAGTTGGCGGCCAGCTTCACCGTCTATCCGTCCATCTCCGGGTCGGTGATCGAGGCAGCCCGGCAGCTGATGCACCACGACGATCTCGGTTAGCCTGGCCGAAGGAAGCTGAGGAAGGGTCTGATGGATCTCTCGCCGGAGCAGGTGGAACGGTCACGGCGGACCATCCGGGCGGCCGGTGTGTTCGCGGAGAACGCCCCGGCGATCGTGGCCCATGTCGCCGAGCTGCCGGAGGACCACGTGGTGGTCGCGGTGGTCAGCGAGCAGTACGAGTTCACCGGGGTGCACCACGTCGCCCGTACCCAACTGGTCGAGCGGGTGCCCGCGCTGGAGGGGGAGCACGGCTGGGCGATGGTGTTCTCGCCGGGCGCCGACGAAGAGCACGTCGCGGCGCGTACCCGGGAGATGGTCTCCTTGGCGGACAAGCGGATCGAGATGATCCGGCGGATCAACGGCCGGCGCGGCGCGCAGTAGGCAGGGCTCAGCCGGCATCCGGACAAATTGCCACTTTGTCTATTGATGTCTTAACACCATCAGTACATCAACTACTCCAACACTTGGGTTGCCAGCCTGAAGCTCACCCAGTCCGGGTTGACCCGCACCATCTCAGCGACGGCCTTGGTTGACCAGGACACCTCCGTCTGCACCAAGTGCTAGTCCGGATCCGGGCCCTGCGGCGGCATCATGCCGTGCTGGCGCAGCCGCCGGTCGCGTAGCTCGTCGCCGTAGGCCAAGCCGACGAACAGCGGCCCGATCACCACGAAGGACGCCGCGCCCAGCCGGATCCCGATCGGGCCCGGCAACAGCAGCAGGAAGGTGACCGGCACCACCGCGAACAGCATGATCCGGCCGGCCTCCCGCAACCGCCAGTCCGGCCCGGTCAGGTCGGCGAACACCCAGTCGTGATAACGCTCCGGCAGCGTCGCCCCGAAGGCGTAGAGCAGCCAGCGGCCCACACTGGGGTGTTGTTGCTCACCGCTCATGAGTACCAGTGTGGCGCTAGCCTCCGATGGGTGGACAGCTCGTTCTACCGGGACTTGACCGTCACGCTGGCCGGTTCCGAGGTCGGCGCCGAGCTGGCCGCGACGGTGGTCAGCAATCCCGCGTGCGGCGGGCCGTGGCATCCGGAACTGCAGCACGGCGGGCCGCCCAACGCGCTGCTGGTGCACCTGGCGGAGCTGCTGGCGGCCGCGGCGGCCGGTCGTACCGACCTGGTCGCGGTACGACTGGCGGCCGAATTCGTCGGGCCGGTGCCGGTGCAGCCGCTGACGGCCGCCGCCCGGGTGGACCGGCTGTCCCGCACCGCGGTGCTGGTGACCGCCAGCCTGAGCACTGCCACCGAGCCGGTGCGGATCTGCCTGCAGTCGCGGATCTGGCTGCTGGCACCGGGTGAACTGCCGTCCGGCCGGGCGATGCCGAACGGACGCGGCCCGGCGCCCGCTCCGGAGGCGTTGCCGGCGCTGGGTTTCGACAACTTTCCGTACGCCCGCCACCTGGATTGGCGGCTGGCGTCCGGCACCGGCCGGGCACCGGGGCCGGCCGCCGCGTGGATCTCGGCCCGGGTGCCGCTGCTGCCCGAGCGGCAGTACAGCCCGCTGCAGCGCACCGCCCTGTTCGCCGACTCGGCGAGCGGGATCTCGGCCGAATTGGACTGGCAGGACTGGTCGTTCGCCAACGTGGACCTGGATCTGCACCTGTTCGCGCCGCCGGCCGGGGAGTGGCTGCTGGTGGACGCGGTGACCGAGCTGGGCGCCGGGGTGGCGATGACCCGCTGCCGGTTGTCCGACCGGGACGGCCCGGTCGGTGCCGGGCTGCAGACGTTGCTGGTACGGCGGGCGGCGTCCCGCTAGCTCGTCGAGCGATCGACATGCGGCGCTCGGTGCGTGCGCCGCATGCTGGCTACGGACGAGGCTCACATCCGGGGCGATTAGCCTGGTGGAATAAGTTGCGCAACCTCGATAGTTGAGCCAGTGATAGTTGAACACTAAACAAAGGAGCTGGCATGACCACGACTGCCCCCGCCATCCCCGGCTACCTGACCGGCACCTGGCAGATCGACCCGACGCACTCGGACGTCTCGTTCTCCGTCCGGCACATGATGGTGAGCAAGGTCAAGGGCCGGTTCGGCACCTTCTCCGGCACCATCGTCACCGCGGAGAACCCGCTGGAGTCCAGCGTCACCGCCGAGATCGACGCCGCATCGATCGACACCAACCAGGCGCAGCGGGACAACCACATCCGGTCCGCCGACTTCTTCGAGGTGGCCAAGTACCCCACCATCACCTTCACCTCGACCTCGGTGGAGCCGAAGGGCGATGACTTCCTGGTGCACGGTGACCTGACGATCAAGGGCAACACCCGGTCGGTGCCGCTGAAGCTGGAGCTGAACGGCTTCGGGCCGGACGCCTACGGCGGTACCCGGGCCGGTTTCACCGCGACCACCGAGATCAGCCGCAAGGAGTTCGGCGTCGACATCGACATGCCGATGGACGGCGGTGGCGTGGTGGTCGGCGACAAGATCACCATCACGCTGGAGATCGAGGCGGTCCTGCAGCAGGGCTGACCGATTCCTGTCGGGGGCCGGCGCGGCTGCGCCGGCCCCCAGCCATGTCCGGCCCGCGGCGAGCTGGGCCGGGCGTCGAGGCCCGGCCAGACCGGCCGTACCGGTCAGACCGGCCGAGCCGTCAGACCGGCCGAGCCGTCAGACCGGTCCCCACGGGCAGTCCTTGTCCGAGTAGAGCGCCGTCCAGCACTTGGCGGTGCCGTTGATGTGCGACTCCACGGTGCGCAGGTCGAGAGCCGCGTGGATCATGAACGCGGCGCAGACGGCGGCCTGAACGGCGCCGACCGCCACCCGCAGCCGGCGGGCCAGCAGCGCCACCAGCAACGGTGGCAGGCCGAGCAGCAGCGGGACCAGGATCAGCAGCATCCGGTCCTCGTGGGCCTGCTGGTGCAGGGTGCACACGTCCCGGCACTTCGAGCCGTAGTAGCCGGAGATCAGCAGGCCGACCACCAGGTCGAAGACCGCGGTGATCCCGAGTGCGGCGGCCACGTCGAACCAGCTGACGTCCCGTACCGAGCGGCGGAGCCGGCCGATCAGGGTGCGCGGGGTGTCGTCCTCGGCGCCGGGACGCGCCCAGGAGAACGAGATCTGTCCGTCGCGCGGGTTGCTCACCGGCCCTCCGTTCGCTCACTCGTAGGGAGGCGAGAGATCGGGCGGGATCTGTCAGGTGCCCGGAGCACCCAAGCTAACAGCCGAGGATGACACGCACACCTCAATTAGCCGGCAGCCGGCGGGGCTACTCCTTGATCTCACAGATGGCCGCGCCGGAGCTGACCACCGCGCCGGCCTGGGCGTTCAGCGCGGTCACCGTACCCGCCTTGTGC
>DASUAC010000493.1:0-2099 GCA_035763985.1 Jatrophihabitans sp.
CTGAACGGCGGCGCCGGGCTGTACACGCTGCCGCCCGCCGACCTGCTCGGCACCGGCAGCCAGCACCTGGTGCACACCAAGGCCAACGACGAGGTGATCGCGGCGCTGACCCAGGTGTTCGAGGAGTTCAACGTCGACTGCGTGGTGACCGGCTTCAGCCGCGGTCCGACCGTCACCCGGTACGAGGTCGAGCTCGGCCCGGCGGTGAAGGTGGAGCGGATCACCCAGCTGACCCGCAACATCGCCTACGCCGTGAAGAGCCCGGACGTCCGGATCATCAGCCCGATCCCGGGCAAGTCGGCGGTCGGCATCGAGATCCCGAACAGCGACCCGGAGATCGTGATGCTGGGCGACGTGCTCCGCTCGAACGTCGCGATGCGCGATCACCATCCGATGCTGGCCGCGCTCGGCAAGGACGTCGAGGGCGGCTTCGTGGTGGCGAACCTGACCAAGATGCCGCACCTGCTGGTGGCCGGTGCCACCGGCGCGGGCAAGTCGTCCTGCATCAACACGCTGATCCTCTCGGTGCTCACCCGGGCCACGCCGGACCAGGTGCGGATGGTGCTGATCGACCCGAAGCGGGTCGAGTTCGCCGCCTACCAGGGCATTCCGCACCTGGTGACGCCGGTGATCACCAACCCGAAGAAGGCCGCGGACGCACTCGGGTGGGTGGTCCGGGAGATGGACATGCGGTACGAGGACATGGAGGCCTCCGGGGTCCGGCACATCGACGACTTCAACCGCAAGGTGCGCAACGGCGAGCTGGTGCCGCCGCCGGCCAGCGAGCGGGTGTACCAGCCGTACCCGTACCTGCTGGTGATCGTCGACGAGCTGGCCGACCTGATGATGGTCGCGCCGCGCGACGTGGAGGACGCCGTGGTCCGGATCACCCAGCTGGCCCGGGCCGCCGGCATCCATCTGGTGATCGCCACCCAGCGTCCGTCGGTGGATGTGGTGACCGGGCTGATCAAGGCGAACGTGCCGTCCCGGCTGGGTTTCAAGACCTCATCGGTGACCGACTCGCGGGTGATCCTGGACCAGCCGGGTGCGGAGAAGCTGCTCGGCAAGGGCGACGGGTTGTTCCTGCCGATGGGCGCCTCCAAGCCGGCCCGGATCCAGGGGGCCTACGTCACCGACGCCGAGATCGCGCTGATCGTCAAGCACTGCAAGCAGCAGCTGCAGCCGACCTACCGGGACGACGTGACCGCGCCGACGGCGGCGAAGAAGGACATCGACCCGGACATCGGCGACGACCTCGACGTTTTCCTGCAGGCGGTCGAGCTGGTGGTGTCCACCCAGTTCGGCTCCACCTCGATGCTGCAGCGCAAGCTGCGGGTCGGCTTCGCCAAGGCCGGCCGGCTGATGGACCTGATGGAGTCGCGCAACATCGTCGGCCCGTCCGAGGGTTCCAAGGCCCGGGACGTGCTGGTCAAGCCGGACGAGCTGGCCGGCCTGCTCTACGCGCTGCGCAACGGCGGCAGCGCCGACGACCTGGTGGCCGACGATAGTGATGACGAGGATTACGACGAGGACGACACGGAGGAGTAGCCGGGGCTGCGGTACGCGGGGTCCCGCAGGGGCTGGCTTTCTGGCCGGACACAGCATGAGGCCCCGGCCGCCTTCGGCGACCGGGGCCTCATGCTTGCGGGTTCAGCGAGCGGCGTGCCTGGCCGTGTAGAACAGCCGGCGCAGGGTAAGCCGGGTACGCGCCTCGCACGCGTGCCGGCCGGCCCGGATCGGCGACTCGGCGGCCGGCGTCTGCGCGATCTCAGACCAGGGCGCCGAGGTCGTGGCCACCCCGGGACGCGGCCGGGTCAACTGGAATCCGGTCATCACAACACCTCCAGTCGACACGCTAGGTGCTCGGGGTTGTGTGACAGTTGAGGCGCGCGGGATTGAAACGAATTAGTGTCCGGTTTTTACAAGGCCAGCAGCATGCGAGTGTTACCCAGCGTGTTCGGCTTGACGTACTCCAGGTCGAGGAACTCGGCGATGCCGGCGTCGTAGGAGCGGCGGAGCGCGTCGTAGGTGTCCGCGTCGACCGGCATCCCGTCGATCCGGTGGAAGCCGTGGCGGGCGAAGAAATCGGTGTGGAAGGT
>DASUAC010000494.1:0-14850 GCA_035763985.1 Jatrophihabitans sp.
TTCTGGTGGGCGCCGGACGGATCGGCATTGCTCGTCGCCCGGGTCGACAACTCCATGCTGCCGCTGACCTACCTGGCCGACCCGAGTGCCGAGCGGGAACCGCCGCGACAGCTGCGTTATCCGTTCGCGGGCGGGCCCAACGCCGAGGTGACCCTGCACGTCGTGGGGCTGGACGGCACGGTTCCGGACGGCACGGTTCCGGACGGCGCCGTGACCGAGGTGGCGTGGGACCGCGACGCGTTCGAGTATCTGGTGGCTGCCGGCTGGGACGATCGCGGCCCGTTGATCGCGGTCCAGAACCGCGCGCAGACCGAGGTGCGACTGCTGACGGTCGACCCGGCGACCGGCGCGACCGCAGAAGTCTTTACCGACAAGGCAGATTCGCCGCTCTCGGTGCCGGCCGGCATACCGGCGCGGCTGGCCGGCGGTGAGTTGATCTGGCTGGCCGACGTCGAGGACGCTCGGCGGCTGCTGGTGGCGGGCGTGCCGGTCACGCCGACGTCCTTGCAGGTACGGGAGATCGTCGACTCCTCCGGCGACAGCGTGCTGTTCCACGCCTCGACCGAACCGACCGAGATCCACGTCTACGAATGGTCGGCGGCGACCGGCATCCGTCAACTGTCGGCCGGGAGTGGCGTGCACGCCGGCGTACGCGGCGGCGACACCCTGGTGCTGACCAGCCGCGGGCTGGAGATCGACGGCGTGCGGACCGTCGTGGCCTCCGCCGGCCGAGCGGACGGTGAGATCGCCTGCCTCGCCCTGCCGACCGACCGTCCCCGGGTGGAGATCTTCTCGGCCGGGACACGCCAGATCCGCACGGCGGTGATCCTGCCGCGGGATCCGGTGCTGGCAGCCGGGCCGCTGCCGGTGCTGTTCGCTCCCTACGGTGGTCCGGGCGCTCAGGAGGTCATGCAGTACCGCGACGGCTACCGGATGTCGCAGTGGTTCGCCGACCAGGGGTTCGCCGTCGTGACGGCCGACGGGCGCGGTACGCCGGCCCGCGGGAAGGCCTGGCGAGACGCCATCTGGCTGGACAAGGCCGGCCCGGCGCTCGACGATCAGGTCGCGGTCATCGACGATGTCAGGCAGCGGTATCCACAGCTGGACTTCGGCCGGGTGGCCATCCACGGCTGGTCGTTCGGCGGGTTCCTGGCCGCTCTTGCCGTGCTGCGCCGGCCGGACGTCTTCCACGTCGCCGTCGCCGGCGCGCCGGTCACCGACTTCCGGATGTACGACACCCACTGGGCCGAGCGGTATCTCGGCCACCCCGGCGAGCATGCCGAGGCCTACGACCGGTGCATGCTGATGCGCGACGCTCCGAACCTGCAGCGGCCGTTGCTGCTGGTGCACGGTCTGGCCGACGACAACGTGCTGCCCGCGCACACGTTCCGGCTGTCCGAGGCCCTGACCGCCGCGGGCAAGCTGCACGGCGTGCTGCCGTTACGCGGCACCAGCCACATGATCAGCCTGCCTCAGGTCGCGGTGAACCTGCGGCTCGTCGAACTCGAGTTCATCCGCAACGCGCTCGGCATCGACACCCCGGCCTGACGCGCCGCCGCCCGCCTGGTCGGTGCCACAGAACCTGAGCCGTCGATAGGCTGCTGCTCGCTGCCGGGGCTGGGCGCGCAGCTGGATCGCTGTCGGCCGGGGCTCTGCACCGGCTCAGAACCGCGGGTCAAGCCCCGGCTCGACTGGTGAGATCACCGTCGCGGCGGTGGGCGTCCCCTCGATGGGTTAGGCTGGCAACATCGACTCGTCGAGTTCTCGCCACGAGTTGTCCGTGCGTTGCAGCGATTGGCATCCGCTCCGTGCGTAGTCCGCCCGAAACTCGTCGGGTACGGGCTGTCGGTGAGACACCACACAGATAGTGATTTCTCTTGAATTCTGCTGCGCCATTTCGCGCTCTCGGGGTGCCCGCATCCCTGACCACCGTCCTTGCCGGTCTCGGTATCGCCACTCCGACGCCGATCCAGGCCGCGACGCTGCCCGACTCCCTCGCCGGCCGGGACGTGCTCGGCCGTGGCCGCACCGGTTCCGGCAAGACCTATGCCTTCCTGCTGCCGCTCGTGGCGCGGCTGGCCACCGACCGCACGGCGCGCCGCCGGGGGCCACGCGCGCTGGTGCTGGCACCGACCCGCGAACTGGTCGGGCAGATCGAGGCGTCGCTGGCGCCACTGGCCCGGGCGAGTGGGTTGACCTATCTCACCGTCTTCGGCGGCGTGAGCCAGCGCCCGCAGGTGAGCGCACTGTCTCGCGGTGTTGACATCGTCATCGCCTGCCCGGGCCGGCTCGAGGACCTCATCGGTCAGAAGCACTGCAGCCTGGCCGAGGTGGAGATCACGGTCCTGGACGAGGCCGACCACATGGCCGATCTCGGCTTCCTGCCCGCGGTGCGCCGGCTGCTCGGCCAGACGCCGCGGGGCGGCCAGCGACTGCTGTTCTCCGCCACCCTCGACCAGGCGATCGACACCCTGGTCCGGCAGTTCCTGACCCGCCCGGTCACCCATCAGGCCGACTCGGTGCAGGCTCCGGTCAGCGCGATGTCCCACCACATCCTGCACATCGAACGCGAACACCGGCTCTCGATCCTGCTCGATCTGACCAGCGCGCCGGGACGGACCATGGTGTTCACCCGTACCAAGCACGGTGCCCAGGGCCTGGCCCGGCAGCTCAACCGCGGCGGGGTGCCCGCCGTCGACCTGCACGGCAACCTCGGCCAGAACGCCCGCACCCGCAACCTGGACGCCTTCCATGCCGGCACCGCCACGGTGCTCGTCGCCACCGACATCGCCGCGCGTGGCATCCACGTCGACGACGTGACGCTCGTCGTACACGCCGACCCGCCGGCCGAACACAAGGCCTACCTGCATCGCTCAGGTCGTACCGCTCGGGCGGGCAACGCCGGCACCGTGGTCACCCTGATGACCGGCGAGCAGGTGAAGGACGTCCGGGACCTCGTCCGAGCGGCCGGCATCGCACCCATCACCACCAGGGTCAAAGACAATGCCCACCCGATCCTGGCAGAACTGGCTCCCGGCGACCGTGCCCTGCGCGGACCGTTCCAGACCAGTGCCCAGCCGGAACCGCATCCGGCACAGCAATCGACGAAGGGCCGCCAGCAGCGGCGGTCGTCAGCACGTGGCACCGACCAAGCCGGCACGACCACCCCGCGGGCGCGAGCGTCCTCGACGTCCACGCGGGCGAGAGCCTCCTCGACGTCCAAACCCTCCGGCAACGAGAAGGCCGCGGCCCCCAGCCGCGGCGGCCGCCGCTCGGCGGCACGAACCCCCGGCGCCCGGCACAGCGCCGCGGCCTTCAGCTCCGGCCGCCGCTGACCCGGCCGCCGCTGAGCCGGCCGCCGCTGAGCCGGCCGAAGGCACGCGCGGATAGCGATCTGCGCGGCCGATGCCTGCGGTTCGGGGCCGGATAGGTGGCGGCGGATCCTGCCTGGTGCGGCGTTCCCGTCCGTCGCTACCGCACGAGGTGGAACTCGATCCGATAGAGCAACGTGTCGTCTCCGACGGGACCAGCATGCGCGGCCCGACGACGCAGGGACTCCAGATCAGGTTCGCCTGAGCGCCGCACGTCGTCCTGGTCGATCGAGGCGAACGGAACGAGTTCGATCGAGTCGACTTCGAGGTGTCCGCTGCCTATCCGGTAACGGCCACCGGCCTTGACCTGGGGCCTGCTCCACAGCCGGAAGGTGACCGTGATGGCGCCGGACAGCACGTCCGCGCGTAGCTCGCGGCTGAATTCCACGAGGCAACGCTACCGGCGAGCCGATCGTCGCCGTTCTGCGCCGTGCCGGTGTATAAGTTCCGATCGCTCGATGCGGGTGGTTCTCAAAATCTCCCGTCGCCGTGGCGGCGATGCCAGCTGCGGCAGCACCGGCCGGCCGGCCGATGCCGTGCTTTACTCGTGAGATGACGAGCACCCCGCCTGAGGTCCCGGAGCCGCCGGCGACCTGGGAGAACGTGGTTGTCGGAGAGCTCAAAGAAGCCGTTGGCCACGCGCTGCACAACGACGAGCTGACCGAAGAGGGCAAGGAACAAAAGGAGATCGCGCACGAGGTCCGCGAGGAGTGGAAGGACGAGCACCGCGACTGAGGACGACCTTCAGCCGCGGCCTCGAGTAGCAGCGCCCCGACCGACTCGGGACGAGTTCGAGCGAGGACGTCCACGACTCGACTTGCGCCCCTGAACTCGCGCCCCCGGCAGGGATCGAACCTGCGACCGACCGCTTAGAAGGCGGGCGCTCTATCCGCTGAGCTACGGGGGCCTGCGGTCATGCTAGCTATGGCCCGCCGCGCTCGCGGCTCGGGTTTGCGGCCGGGTCAGCGCGGACCAACCGGCCCGGCCGGGTTCGCCGGATGCCGGGGTTGCCGGATCGGCCAGAGTCCGTAACGCACGTCGCGGCTGTCGGCGGTCCAGCCGCCGATGCTCACGACCGCCAGGGTCAGCACCAGGATCAGCAGGAGAATCATGGCAGTAAGTTTGCGCTGATCAATATCCCGCCACCAGTGGCAGAAATGCCTACTCTCGTTGATTTACTGCCAACCGCACGGCAGGATGGTCGCATGGCTCTGCGCAAGGTTGCCGTGCTGCTCTTCCCCGGCATCCACCTGTTCGAGTTCGGCGTGGCCTGCGAGGCGTTCGGCTACGACCGCTCGGACGACGGGCTGCCGAGCTACGAGTTCGTGGTGGCCTCCGAGAGTGCCGAGCCGGTGCCCACCTACAACGGCTTCAGCATCAACGCCGGGGCCCGGTTCGACCAGGCGCTGGATGCCGACCTGGTGGTCGTCACGGCCGGTGCCGAGGTCGCCGTACCGCCGTCGGTCACTGCCACGCTGGCCGCCGCGTACGACCGGGGCGCCGCGGTGATGGGCCTGTGCTCCGGCGCCTTCGCGCTCGGCGCGGCCGGGCTGCTGGACGGCCGGCGGTGCACCACGCACTGGCGGCACGCGGCGGCGCTGGCCGAGCGGTTCCCGGCCGCCGAGGTCGACCCGAACGTGCTCTACGTCTGCGACGGCCGGGTCTACACCTCGGCCGGTACGGCGGCCGGGCTGGATCTGTGCCTGCACCTGATCCGCACCGAGCACGGTGCCGAGGTGGCCAACTCGGTGGCCCGCCGGATGGTGGTGCCGCCGCAGCGGGCCGGCGGCCAGGCCCAGTACATCGAGACCCCGGTGCCGACCGTGGCCTCCGACGGGCTGGCCGAGCTGATGGACGATCTGCTGTCCCGGCTGGACGAACCGCACTCGGTGAATTCCATGGCGCGGCAGCTGAACATGAGCCCACGCACCTTCGCCCGCCGGTTCACCGAGGCCACCGGCACCACGCCGCACGCCTGGCTGCTCCGGCAACGGGTGCTGTTCGCCCGCCGCCAGCTGGAGACCAGCACCGACCCGGTCGACCTGATCGCCCAGCGGTCCGGCTTCGGCACCGGCGCGCTGCTCCGGCATCACTTCCAGCGGCATACCGGGGTGGCGCCCACCGCCTACCGCAAGGCGTTCTGCCCGGCCGAGCAGCGGGTGAGCTGACCGGCTCGCTGTGCACAGGCCGGCCCGGTCGTCCACAACCTCGCCGGCCGGCCGCCACGGCTGCCCCGTACGCGATCTAGTGGAGCCAGCCCTGAGGCGGGCGATGCAGATCGCGAAGGAGCACAGCATGAACGGAACCAGCATCACCATCGTCGGCAACGTGGTCGACGAGGTGGTGAACAAGCCCACCCAGAACGGGTTGTCCCGGACGGCGTTCCGGGTGGCCAGCACCCAACGGCGCAAGGACCGCGAGACCGGTCAGTGGATGGACGGGCACAAGTTCTTCGTCAACGTCATCTGCTGGCGGGAGCTGGCGGAGAACGTGGCGCTGTCGCTGCGCAAGGGAGATCCGGTCGTGGTCACCGGGCGGATCCATTCCCGGCAGTACGTCCGGGAGGAGGCCAGCCACGTCGCTTACGAGGTGGATCCGGAGGCGATCGGGCACGACCTGGCCCGCGGCACCGCGGCGTTCACCAAGCGGCGACGCGGCTTCTCCGGCTCGGTCGAACTCGATGCGGACAACATGCCGATCCGGGCATCAGACCAGGGGTATGAACTGGTCGACGACGGTGACGACCTCGACGACGAGGCGGCGGAGGACGACGGTCTGGAACCGGTCGGCCTCGGCCGGGCCGGCTGAGCTGGCGAGCGGCCAGTTCCAGCGGCGGCGTACGCCGGACGATCGGTCAGGGCTTCGGTATGTCGTGCGCCAGGTCGTAGCCGTAGTCGCCGTCGTAGTCGGACTCGGTGGCGACGTAGGTCGGCTCGGGTTTCCGGGCCGCGTCGGGGAGCGCACCGCCGGTGCTGGTCACGGCTTCGTGGGCCAGGTCGTACTCGAGGTCGGAGCACTCCTCGGGACCTGGCTGGGCGAGTTGGTCGGGATCGGTCATGGGTACCTCCCGCCTCCTGTGCCGCCGCCGAGGATGAGCCTACGACAGGCCGGGTGCGCCGGCGCAGCCCGGCCGAGCGGCTGGCCGACCCTGCGGTCGCCCGCCCTGCGATCGCCCGACCGAGCGGCTGCCCGACCGAGCGGCTGCCCGACCGAGCGGCCGTCGCATCGGAACGGCTGCCGCACCGACCGGCTGTGAGGCGGCGGCCGGACGGCGCCGGGACGCTCGTTCCGGGAGCGCTTTCGGTAGGGTCATACGACGAATGTCCGGTAGCAACGACCCGCAGCCCGGCACGGCCGACGCGGAGCGGGCGACGAAGCGTCCAGATGGCCGGACGGAGCACGGAATTCGGCTCACCTTCGGCCATTGCGCACCGATAGGAGCGGCGTGACCAATGACCTGAGCCGGGGGGCGGGTAACCGTCCGTCGCTGGCCCGTGCGTCGTTGTTCACGGCAGCCTGGTATCCGTCGGTGATCCTGGGGCTGGTCATGTTGCTGGTGGCCCTGTTCCGGGTGAGCACGGCACACCTGTCCACCAACGTCGCCGCACTGATCATGACCGCGGTGCTGTTGGTGCTGCTGGAACTCCGGCCGCTGGTGCAGGGGTCCGGGCACGACCCGCAGGGCGTGGTGATGTCCACCGCGTTCTCGATGGCGATCCTGTTCCTCTGGGGTCCCTGGCCGGCCGTCCTGGTGGTCAGCATCGCCTCGGCCATGGCCGATATGCGGGCGCACAAGACCGCCTGGAAGTGCGTCTTCAACGTCGGGCAGTACAACGTCTCGATCGGCGCCGGCTGGCTGGTGATGACGCTGGCCGGCCGGTCACCCAGCCTGGACCATCCGCTGGGCCGTACCACCGGCCTGGACCTGACCTGGATGCTCGGCTCCTGCATCGCCTATTTCCTGACCAACCTGATGCTGGTTGCGGCGGTGCTGGCCTGGCAGTCGTCGTTCCTGGAGCAGGCCAGCTCCGACTTCCTGCACTACACCGCCACCACCTTCTCGGTGCTGGCGCTCTCGCCGCTGGTGGTGGTCGTCGCCAACACCGCGTGGGAGCTGCTGCCACTGCTGCTCATCCCGCTGGTGCTGGTGTTCAAGATGGCCCAGATGTCGCTGGAGCGGGAACACCAGGCAGGCCATGATCCGCTGACCGGGCTGCCGAACCGGGTGCTGCTGCAGGAGTCACTGGCCATCGAACTGGCCAAATCCAAACGCGACGGCCGCCCGTTCGGATTGCTGCTGATCGACCTGGACCACTTCAAGGAGGTCAACGACACCCTCGGCCACCATGTCGGTGACCAGCTGCTGGTGCATTTCGCCGCCCGGCTGAGCAACTCGGTCCGGCCTGGCGACCATCTGGCCCGGCTCGGTGGCGACGAGTTCGCGGTCATCGTGCCCGACGCCGATGAGACCGAGGTGCTCGGGGTGGCCGAGCGGATCCGGGCATCGCTGGCGAATCCGGTGGCGCTGGAAGGCATGATGCTGGAGATCGAGGCATCCATCGGGGTGGCCATGCACCCGGAGCATGCCTATGTCGCCGAGGATCTGCTCCGGCTGTCCGACGTGGCCATGTACATCGCCAAGGAGAGCCGGTCCGGCGTCGCCACCTACTCCGCCCATCGGGACCGCAACTCGGCCGACCGGCTGACCCTGCTGGGTGAGCTGCGCCAGGCACTGGACGAGGGCGTACTGACCCTGCAGTACCAGCCCAAGGTGTCGCTGGCCGACTACTCGCTCATGGGCGTCGAGGCGCTCATCCGGTGGCAGCATCCGCAGCGCGGCTTCATCCCGCCGGACGAGTTCATCCCGCTGGCCGAGCGGTCCGGCATCATGCACCTGCTCACCGACCGGGTGGTCAGTCTGGCGTTGGCCCAGCTGGCCAGTTGGCGTGATCAGGGCCTGATCGTGCCGGTCGCGGTCAACGTCTCGCTGACCGACCTGCTCGGCGGCCAGTTGGCCGACCTGGTGCTCTGCGGGCTGCGCGAGCATGCGTTGCCCACCGGCATGCTGCAGCTGGAGATCACCGAGCGGGTGGTCGCGCAACAGACCGAGGAGCTGAACGTGATGCTGCTCGACCTGGAAACCCTGGGGGTCACGCTGAGCCTGGACGATTTCGGAACGGGCTACTCCTCGTTGCTCCGGTTGCAGAGCCTGCCGGTGCGTGAGATCAAGATCGACCGGGCGTTCGTCTCCCGGCTCTCCGAGAGCAGTTCCACCGTCGGCATCGTGCGAGCGATCGTGGATCTGGCCCATGCGCTGGGGATGCCCGCGATCGCCGAGGGCGTGGAGACCGAGGCCGAGTGGCAGGTGCTGCGCGAGCTGGGTTGTGACGGCGCCCAGGGCTGGCACATCGCCGCGCCGATGTCGCCGGAACAGGCGACCGAATGGCTGATCGAGCTCAACCGCGCCGGCACCGGCCCGGTGCGGCTGGCCAGCCCGGTCCCGCCGCCCGGCGAGGCCGCCGACGGTGCCGGACGTACTACCTCGAACGAGGCGAACTCCCGGCATGGCACTATCGGTATGGACGCCGCTATCGGTACGGACAGTACGGTCAGCCTGAACAGTGCAACCGATGGCAAAAGGCGACGGTTGCCCGCCGCCTCCACCGCTGCCTCGCTGCGGGACGAGTCGAGGCGGGACGACGCGCTGCTGGGCGAGTCGGTGCGAGATGACCGGAATGCCGAGAGTTACGACCCGGATGCGGCCCAAGTGAGCTAGCCGGCCCACGGTGCCGGGCCGCGCGGCTCACGAAGCGCCGTACCAGCTCACGAGGACCACGTTGCTGCCGATGAAGGTAGGGGGAGAGTGTCTGCGACGGTGGACGCCTTGACGGGGAGAGGCGAGGTGCCGGGTCGGGGATTGGCCAGCGCCGGACGGCGACGTGCCGTGGGTTGGCTGGGCCGTGCCACCTGGATCGTGGTGCTCGGCGGCTTCCCGCTGAACCTGGCGATCACCAGCGGATCGGGCGGCGAGATCCAGCTCATCCACGTGCTCACCCTCGGGGTGTTCTTCCTGCTGGTGCTCGGCCGGCTGCTGCTCGCGGCCACCATCAGCCGGCGCCGGGCCGCGCTGCTGATCCTGTCCGGCGGCATCGCATTGTGGGCGGCGGGCTCGATGGTGCTCAACGCCAGCGCCCAGCCGGACCTGACCAGGTTCCCGGCGCCGGGGGAGTGGCTGTTCCTGGCGTCCTACCTGGCGATCGCCGGCTACCTGATCCTGGATGAGGCGCATTGGCAGCAATCCACCCCCGGCGCCTGGCTGGACGCGGTGGTGGTGTGCGGTGGCACCACCTGCCTGGCCGGCGCGCTGCTGTTCACGCCGCTCGGCAGCTCGGCCGGCAACGGCGGCGTGTCGCTGCTGCTGGCCCTGCTCTACCCGATGATCGACACCGCGCTGGCGCTGCTGGTGATCGGCCAGGTGATGCTGCGGGTCCGGCCGTCCGGACGTAAGTCGCTCGCGCTGTGCGCCGGCCTGCTGCTGTTCGCGGTGGCCGACCTCAACTTCGTCACCCACCTGTCCGTCGGCACCTACGAGTTCAACGTGCTGGACGGGCTGGCCTGGGCCGCCGGATTCGGGCTGCTGGCCGAGGCGGCCTGCCTGCCCCGGTCCGCCGGCGCCCGTTCGCTGCCCCGCCGGGCCGGCCCGGGCCTGATGATCTTCGCCGCGTTCGTGGCGACCGGCATCCTGGCCGCCCATCCACAGACCCGGCTGGGCACCTACCTCACCGTGCCGGCCGTGCTGACCCTGGTCGCCGCCGGCGGCCGGCTGGTGCTCGCGCTGCGTGAGGCGAACGGCGCCGCGGAGGCCTTCGCGCTGTCCCGGACCGACGACCTCACCCTGCTGCCCAACCGTCGTTCGGTGTACGCCCGGCTCGAGGAGGCCATGCTGTCGGGCAGCCCACTCGGCCTGATGCTGCTGGATCTGGACGGTTTCAAGGAGGTCAACGACACCCTGGGGCACGCCGCCGGCGACTCGGTGCTGCAGCTGGTCGCGCACCGGGTGCGGCAGGCGCTGCCGTCCTCGGTGATGGTGGGCCGGCTCGGCGGGGACGAGTACGCCATCGTGATCAACAGCCAGGATCCGCTGCAGCTGCTGGAGACCGCCAACCTGGTGCTCGACGTGGTGCGCCAGCCGACCCTGGTGGACGGCATCGAGCTCAGCACCAGCGCCTCGATCGGGATCACCGCACGCACCGCGCAGGACACCAAGAGCACCGAGCTGCTGCGCCGGGCCGACGTCGCGATGTACCAGGCCAAGGCCACCCGGGCCGGCGCGCTGATCTACGACGCGCATTCCGACGACTTCTCCCGGCAGCGGCTGCGGATGGCCGAGGAGCTGCGCCGGGCGATCGCCGAGGGCCAGCTGGTCATGTACTACCAGCCGCAGCTGGACGCGGCCACCCTGCAGGTGTGCGGGCTGGAGGCGCTGGTGCGCTGGCAGCATCCGCAGCAGGGCCTGCTCTCGCCGATCTCGTTCCTGCCGGCCGCGCGCCGGGACGGGCTGATGCTCGGGCTGTCCGAGGCGGTCACCCGGCTGGTGATCGCGGACCTGCGGCGCTGGCGGGCCAACGGGCTGAACCCCCGGGTGTCGCTGAACTGCGCCCCACCGGAACTGCTCAGCGGGGTGTTCCTGCCGCGGCTCTACGAGATGATGGCGCAAGCCCGGCTGCCCGCCGAGAGCCTGGTCATCGAGGTCACCGAGGACGCCTTCATCGCCGAGCCGGAACGGGCCCGCGCGGTGCTGAGCGACATGCGGGCGCACCGGCTGCAGATCGCCATCGACGACTACGGCACCGGCTTCTCCTCGCTGTCCTACCTGCGCGATCTGCCGGTGCAGGAGCTCAAGGTGGACCGGACGTTCGTCGCGGCGATCACCACCGACCAGCGCAGCCGGATGATCGTCGCCTCGACCTTCCAGCTGGCCAAGGCGCTCGGCCTGCGCACGGTCGCCGAGGGGGTGGAGAACGCCGCCACCGCCGCCGACCTGATCGCGCTCGGGGTGGACGTGCTACAGGGCTATCACGTCGCCCGGCCGATGCCGTTCGCCGAGGTGGAGCCGTGGGTACGGGAGCGGACCGCGCTGTCGGAACGACGCTTCGCCTGACCCGGCCCGGCCGGCAACGGGCCCGGCCCGGCCGGCAACGGCCCTGGCCCGGCCGGCTCGGCCGCCCCGGCCGAACCCGGTCGATCGACCTGGCCGGGTCAGACATCAGACGGAGGCGCCCCGGTCTCAGACGGGGACCGGCGTCGCGCCGGCCGGCGCGGCTCCGGCGGCCGTCACCGGCTGCAACCGGAACTCGGACAGCGGCGGCACCTCGACGCCGTCCAGGCCGATGCCCTGCATGAACAGCCGGTAGCCGTCCGGGTTGATCAGCCGCTGCCGGTCGAAGGCCTGCTGGCAGTGCTCGTAGACCGGGGTGCAGCGGGCCGATCCCATGTAGCAGGTGGTGGCGGCGCCCGGCATGGTCTGGCCGGTCATGCCGGCCAGCGCCAGCAGGCCACGTACCCGCTCGTCGATCATCATCACCGCCGAGGCGATGTCGTTGGCCCGTACCGCCTGCACCAGCCCGTGGAACAGCGCCGCTCCGATCAGGGTGCTCCA
The DNA here is from genome assembly GCA_035763985.1 of Jatrophihabitans sp. Taxonomy (GTDB): domain Bacteria; phylum Actinomycetota; class Actinomycetes; order Mycobacteriales; family Jatrophihabitantaceae; genus Jatrophihabitans_A. The sequence continues at coordinate 12,031 of DASUAC010000494.1, forward strand.
CCGGCGCAGGCCGCGCCGGGCACCCAGCGTGGTGAAGTCCCAGGTCCGGTCGAGATCCAGCCGGGCCGCCCGGGCCATTCGCGGCACGTCCAGCGACCACGGTGGCCGGGCCACGTCGTGCAGCGTCTTCAGGCCGAGCGCGGTGGGCCGGATCAGCCGGACCGCACCGACCGCGTCGCCGGCCGGCTCGTAGATGCCGATGAACACCGAGGCGTCGCCGTACGGCCCGTACTCCTCGGCCAGCTGCTCGGCGGTGTTGCCGTAGGTCTTGAGGAAGACCGAGGCCTCGCAGTCCAGCGCGGCAGCCAACTGATCACCGGTCGGGTTGAACCGCATCCGGAACAACGGCGCGCTGTCCATCGAACCTCCGAAGACCCTGGGCTCAGGCGTCGGACAGCATAGCTGGACGTTCGCGGGGTGAACAGCGCCGCGCACGGTCGGTGATCGCCACCCGTCGCGCAGCGTGCCCGGCCCGCCGGGCGTCCGGCGATCACGGAGCGTGCCGGCCCGACATCCCGGCTAGACGGCATGCCGCCGCAGTGACAGACTGCGAACCCTCTGGCTATCTTCTGTCCGATCGGGGGAAATCGGCAATGTCGTTACCCGCTAGTCCTACCGTGCGCCGAGCCACGGTCCTGACGGCTGCGGTCGCCGCCGTCATCGGCACCTGCCTGGTCCAGGCAGCCGCCGCGCCGGCACCCCGCAATCCGTTGCGCGGAATCGCCAAGCTCCAGGTACAGCAGCATGCCGCCGGCCAGCTCCGGACGGCGACCACCGCCGACGGTGACGCGGGCGGCGGGATCCACGAAGGAGAGGGCGACGCGCTGGAGGTCGCCGACCAGGCCGGCCAGTACGCCTACGAGCGCAGCGCGCCGGCCAGTTCGGTCTCCGCGCAGGCGTTGCTGGCCGCCCGCCAGCAGGCCGCCTCGATGCCGGTCGCGCACGTCGGGCTGACCGAGATCACCAAGCAGCCGATGGACGCCGAGCCGGCCGGCTACGACGACCCGTACTGGTCCAACGCCGGCGCCGGCTTCCGGGACGTCTCGGGCCGCACCACCGCGCTGGCGGTGGACGGCAACACCTACTACGCCGGCACCGCCGACGGCGGCGTCTGGAAGTCCACCGACCGGGGCCGTACCTGGCGTTCGATCTGGGACCGGCAGGCCACCCTGTCCATCGGCGCGCTGCTGGTCACGCCGGACCACGCGCTCTGGGTGGGCACCGGTGAGGCGAACACCAACAGCGACTCCTACGTCGGCGTCGGGGTGTTCCGGTCTACCAACCGTGGCGCCACGTTCAGCCGGGTGGGCGGCAACGAGCTGGTCGACCGGACCAGCTTCTACCTGCGCGACGACGGCTACGGCCACGTCTACGCGGCCACCAACCAGGGCCTGTACCGGCACTCCGACCACAGCGGAAGCGGTGCCTGGAGCCTGGTGCTGAAGCCGGACCCGAACCCGACCGGCTCGCCGTACGACACCTCGTTCATCACCGACGTGGCGATCAAGCCCGGCACCCACGGCCAGGTGGTGCTGGCCGCGCTGGCCTGGCGCAACGGCAACCCGTACAACGGCTTCTACCTGTCCACCACCGGTGGCGGCGCGGGCTCGTACACCAAGATCACTCCGACCGGTGACATCGACCCTGCCGACATCGGCCGGACCACCTTCGGCTACGCCGCGGACGGCAGCCGGCTGTACGCCATCGTGCAGTCGCCGTCGAAGCTGCTCTCCGGCGGCGCGACCAACCTGCAGGGCGTCTACGTGTCCAAGGACGGCAACCCGACCGGGCCGTACACCAAGATCGCCGACTCGGACTCGCTCGGCGCCTCCGGCTCGGCCTTGCAGAACCTGCCGGGCTACCACGTCGGCGTCCAGTCCTGGTACAACCAGGCGCTGCTGGTGGATCCGCACAACCCGATGAAGGTCTACGTCAGCCTGGAGGAGGTCTTCCAGACCAACGACGGCGGCGCCACCTTCACCACCGCCAGCCAGTACTGGAACTACGGCCTGGCCTGCGGTGCGTCCTGCCCGCCGGCCACCCACCCGGACCAGCACGCACTGGCCCGCACCAACGACGGCCAGGTGCTGATCGGCAACGACGGCGGCGTCTACCGGCGTCCGCTCTCGGTCACCGGCTACGGCCACTGGGCGGACCTGAACGACACCCTGCACACGCTGCAGTACTACGACGCCGCGGCCGGCAAGAGTGCGAACCACGCGCTGGCGTACTGGGGCGGCCTGCAGGACAACGGCACCACGGCGCTCTTCCCGTGGAACTACAAGAACATCGAGCCGGCCGGCGGTGACGGTGGCTTCGTGCTGGTCAATCCGGGCAACGCCAACCAGGCGGTGGGCGAGTACACCAACCTGGCCATGTACAAGACCAGCGACGGTGGCCACACTTTCACCACCATCAGCCCGCTGTGCGGCTACTACAACGGGCCGGACTGCGATGAGTCGGCTCGGTTCACCGCGCCGTTCCAGGCCGATGTGCACAACACCAACCACTGGGTGGCGGCCGGCAACAAGGTGTGGGACAGCGTCAAGGGCTGGGGCACCGAGTGCAACGACACCGACGGTTGCGACTGGGTGCCGGTGCACGACTTCGGCACCGACGCGGCCGGCGGGCTCAACGTCGGCACCGCGCTCGCGGTGAGCGGCGTAGTCACCTACGCGGCCTGGGTGGACAGCAGCGGCAACCCGTCGCCCAGCTTCGCCAGCGGCATCGACACCAACTAGGCGGCAGCTGGCACCGGATCGCCTCGCCGGTGCTGCCGAACCGGTTCGTCGCCGGCCTGACGGTGGATCCGGCAAACCC
>DASUAC010000495.1:0-2982 GCA_035763985.1 Jatrophihabitans sp.
ATAGAGCGCGACGCTGCCCACCCCGGCGTGCTTGGCGGCGTTGACGAGCGCCTCACGGCTGGCCTGCACGAGCGCGTCCAGCCTGGCGTCGAGCTGGGCGTCGCCGACCACCACGACCTCCACCGTGATCGCGTAGGTGTCCTCCACCTCGGCCGCGGCCGCGTGCAGTGCCGCCGAGAACAGCCCGTCCGGCGGCGTGCCACCGTACAGCTTGGTGCGCAACTCGCGTACCTGGCTGCGGGCGAGCCGGGCCACCTCGCGCGGCGAGTGGGCGTTGCGCTGGATCAGCGCCAGCGTCTGCAGCACCGAATCGTGCAGGTGTGCCGCGATATCGGCCCGTTCCTCGTTGCGGATCCGCTCGCGCCGTTCGTCGGACAGCTCCCGGACCAGCCGCAGCCACCACGGGCCGGTGATCAGGCCGACGCCCACCACAGTGATCAGCATGGCGACCACGCCGACCCCCACCGCCGAGATGCCGGCCCGGGCGAAGATGAAGACCGCGCCGGCCACCACCAGCCCGATGCCGGCGGTCACCCGCAGCGCGCCCACCCGGTCGGTGGCCGAGGCGGCCAGCGACGACCGGGACAGCCGCCGCCAGCGTTCCCGCTCGGTTTCCGAGGCCTGCCGCCACAGCAGTGCCACGCCGAAGAAGGCCAGCACCGAGGGCAGGAACCACCAGCCGAGCGGCAGCGTGCGGATGTTGGCCACCAGGACGCCCACCGTGGCCAGTGCCGCGCCGACGTACCGGGCGGCCGACCGGATCGGGCCGTCCGGCTCGGCGTCCGGCGCCTGGGGCAGCACGATCCAGAACGCGCCGTAGAGCAGCAGGCCGAGTCCGCCGAAGAAGGACAGCACGACGAACGCCAGCCGGACCAGCCGGCGGGACAGGCCGAGGTGGACGGCCAGCGCCGCGGCCACCCCGCCGATCAGCCGGTGTGACCGCTGGCGGTACAGCCGCGGCACGCCGGTGCCGGGGCTGGGATAGGCGCTGGTGGCGGTCATGGTGCTCCCATCATGTCGCGCCCGGCCGAGGCGGCACATCAGGTGTTTCCCCGCCCCGCCGGGGACCTGAGTTCAGGGCCGAAGTCCGGGAGGTTCCCGATACCGTAGGAGGCGTCTCAACGTCCACGCTGAACGGCATGACGACCATGAGCGATACCGGCAGCGCCAACTACGCCGGGCCACCACAGTTCTCGGCGCCGCCCAGGGCGCTGCGGCGCAGCCGTACCGACCGGGTGATCTCCGGGGTGAGCGGCGGGCTCGGCGAGTACTTCGGCGTGGATCCGGTTATCTTCCGGGTGCTGTTCGCGGTGCTGTCCTTCTTCGGCGGGATCGGGTTGCTTGCCTACGGGCTGGCGTGGCTGCTGATCCCGGAGCCGGAGGTCAACCGCTCGGTGCTGGACCGGGCACTGGAGCAGCTGCGGGTCCACAAGGTGCCGCCGTGGCTGGTGATCGTCGCCGGCGCGGTGGTGGTCTGGCTGGGCTGGTTCGCCTGGTGGGCGCCGGGCACCCTGCCGGCGTTGGTGCTGGTTGCGCTGGTCGCGCTGGTGCTGGCCCATCGGCTGCGCCGCCGGCCGCAACCGCCGCCGGGTTGGACTCCGCAGGGTTGGTACCCGCCTGGCGGGAATCCGCCGGGTGGAAACCCGCCTGGTTGGCAGCCGGCGGGCGGGAACCCGCCGCCGACCGGCTGGGCGCCGCCGGCCGCCGGCCCGGCTGCCGGCTCGACCGCGCTGCTCTGGCCGGCCGAGCCGACCGCGCCCGCCGAAGCCGCCACGCCCGTCGGAGAGGCCACGCCTTCCGGAGAGGCCGCGTCCGCCGGAGAGGCTGCGTCCGCGGAAGACGCCGCGCCAGCTGGAGACGCCGCGGCCACGGAAGAGGCCGTACCCGCGACGGGAGTCGCACCCGCGGAACAGCCGGCACCGGCCGAGACCGCCGTGCTGCCGGTCGCCCTGACCGCAACCACCGAGGAAGCGCCAGACGAGAACACCTCGGTATTACCGGGCGAACCCCCCTACCCGTATCCATCCCAGCCCGACCCGACGCTCAACTTCGGCTGGCAACCGCCGCCGGCCGGCGGGACCCAGCCGACCGCGCCGCTGATCCCGCCGCTGAACGACACCCGCCGGTCCATGCAGGCGTGGCTGGCCGAGGCCGGCGAGGCGCAACGGGTCCGGGTGCAGCGGCGCCGTCCGATCAAGATCGCGGTACTGCTCGGGTTGCTGGTGGGCTGGGGGCTGGTGGCGCTGCTCGACGCGCTCTTCCGGGTGCCGTTCCCGGCCTACCTGTGGGTCGGCCTGGGGGTGCTCGGCCTCGGGCTGCTGGTCAGCGTCGCCACCCGGCGGTCCACCTGGTCGCTGCTGATCCCGATCGTCCTGCTCGCCGCGGTGGCGCTCGTCTTCGGCGGCACCCGGGCCAGCCTGTCCGACGGTTCCGGCCGGATCGGCTGGTTGCCGGCCAACCAGAGCCAGCTCGACACCTACCGGCAGTTCGCCGGCCAGTCCACGCTGGATCTGACCCAGCTCGCCCCGCTCAGCTCGCCGGCCTCGGCGACCATCACCCAGGCGGCCGGCGAGGTGGTGGTCAGGCTGCCCGCGTCGCTGAACGCCACGGTCATCGCGGACGTGCACATGGGCGACATCCGCAACGGCCAGTCGACCGCGGCCGGCCAGTTCCAGGCCGGGCTGAACGTGCACCTGCAGCTCAACCCACCGGCCACCGCGACCGGTGAGCCGCTGACCGTGCACGTGTCGCTGACCACCGGCCACGTGCAGGTGGACCGGGTCGGCTGACCCGTGCGACGGCGATGCCCCGGTGAGCCACCGGGGCATCGCCGTGCCGGCTCGTCCAGGACCAGTTCCGGCGCCGGCCCGGTCAGGAATACACGCCCTGGATGGCGAATCGCTCCACCGCCTGCAGGTGCCCACCGGTCGTGGCCACCACGGTGATCACTCCGCGGTCGGCGAAGGACATCGTGAGGTGCCA
>DASUAC010000496.1:0-6043 GCA_035763985.1 Jatrophihabitans sp.
CTCGGCCACCGGCAGCGCGGCCGGCTCGTCCGCCTGCAGCGCGGCCGATTCGTCCGGCAGTGGCAGTGCGGCCGGCCGGAGCAGGGTGATCGCCAGGGTGAGTATCAGCAGCGGCAGCAGGTCGGCGACGAACCTGAACTCGTTGCCGATCCCGACGCCGAAGATGGCCAGCCGGGCGCTCGCGATCAGGTACTGCCCGACCAGGAAGAGGATCGCGAAGACCAGCCAGGCCAGCAGGGCGCGCAGCCGGTTGCGCAGCAGGCCGTAACCCACCAGCGCGAGCAGCGCCAGTTGGCAGGCGGTCAGCCACCACAGCGGCGGATCGGCGTAGGACACCGCGACGTTCTGGCCGGTACGCAGGGTGCCGCCGAACAGGCCGGGGATCAGGGCATGGCTCCAGCACACCCACAGGAAGTGCAGCAGCTGGCCGCGGGTGTAGCCGGGATGCTTCCGCGCCAGGTGATGGGCCAGGTAGACCAGCAGGTAGCCGGCCGCGACCAGGGCCAGTGCGAGGCATCCCGACCAGGCCCGGCCCAGCACCGCGAGCGCCTCCCGCGGCCGGGCCGAGCGGCAGGTCACCGCGAGCAGGAACCAGACCGCGAACGCAGCCCCGAACAGCGCACGCTCGTAGCTGCCCAGCCCGATCGCCAGCGCACCGCCGGCCAGTACGCCCCACAGCAGCCGGTACGGTCCGCGATGGCAGCGCAGCAGGGCGTACACGGTGAGCACGTTCGCCCCGGCGCAGCCGCCCACCTCCGGCGCGGCCGCCCACCAGGCCGCCGTCGGCACCCACAGCGCGGTGCTGCCCAGCATCGCGGTGAGCACCAGGTGCCAGGGACTGGGCCGGAACGCCAGCCGCAGGATCCGGTACACCAGCCAGACCATGTAGCCGAAGCCGAGGCACACCAGGGCGGCGGCGAGCGGATAGTTCATCGCCGAGATCCGGTACAGCGACCAGTCGAGCAACCGGACCCCCGGCTGCGGATGGCCGAGGAAGGTCATCTCGAGGTACCGGAGGTTCAGCGGATACTGCCTGGCCTGGCCGAAGGCGAAGAAGTCGTCGGCGTACCAGCCGCCCCGTCCGATCAGGGCGTACAGCACCAACGCCGACAGGACGGACCAGGCCAGTGCCAGCCGGTCGAGCAGCCACCATTCGCCGCGCGCCGCTCGCTGTCGAACGGCAGCCGGCTCGGCGGTCGTGACCGCGCTGGGCACGCGCGCAGTATGGCAGCAAGAACGCCGAACGCCGGTAGGGACCCGCTACCGGCGGTGCGCCCGGTAACGCCCGCCGCGCCCGGACCGGCTACGCGGGTACCGGTTGCCCGATCTGCACGTCGGAGATGCAGGCGCCGGCCACCGCGGCGTCCAGCCGGAACGCGGTGACGGCCGACTGCCGCATCAGGAAGGTCAGCTTGCCCGAGCCGGTCACCGGAAAGCCGCGGAACGCCCCGGTGGCCTCCACCGGAACGCCGGTGCCCGGATCGATCGCGAACCGCAGCGTGGTCGGCCGGCTCACCCGGTAGCTCAACTGCACGTTCCACACGCCCTTGGGCAGTGGCCGGCTCAACGGCTGCATGATCCGCTCCTGGCCGGTGCTGCAGGCCGGCGGCACGCTGGCCATCGCCCGGAACCGGGCCGGCCGCAGGTGCCCGTCCGCGTCGACCACGTACATCGGCTTGGCCAGGTCGTCGGCGCTCACCGGATGCCCGGTGAGCAGCTCGGCGATGTTCGGCGCCAGGCTGTACCGCCCCCAGGCGTACGGCGAGACGGTCTGCGGCGCGTAGACGGTGTACATGCTCCACGGGCCGGCCCGGTCCCGGAGCGCGACCTCGGCGCGCAGGTGGTCGGCGTACCAGATGCTGCGATTGTGCAGCCAACGATGTGACACCGGCAGCGCCGTGACGGTGAACACCGTGCCGAGTACGACCAGCGCGGCCAGCGCGGCGATCAGATGCGGCCGCCGTACCGCCGGCCAGCGGCGGCCGGTTGGTGCGTCGCCGGCCGGAACCGAGCCGGCCGGAAGCGGGTCGGCCGGAACCGAGCCGGCCGGAACCGAGCCTGCCGGAACCGAATCGGCCGCAACCGAGTCGGCCGCAACCGAGCCTGCCGGAACCGGGCCGTCAGCCGGCTCGGTCTCGGTCAGCCGGCGGGCCTGTCGGTCGTCCGCGCCGGCCGCCGCCAGCATCCGGGCGCTGGGCCGTGACACGGACAGCGCGACCGTCAGCACCAGCAGCGGGAACAGGTCGGCCAGGTAGCGGAACTCGTTGCCGATGCCCGGACCGTGCACGTGCAGCCGGGCGGTGGCGATCGTGTACTGGGCCGGCAGGAACAGCGCGATGAAGACCAGCCAGGCCAGCGCCGCGCGCAGCCGGTTGCGCAGCAGGCCGTAGCCGACCAGCGCCAGCCAGCCCAGCTGGCAGACGACCAGCCACCACAGCGGCGGGTCGGCGTAGGACTCCGCGATGTTCTGGCCGGTACGCAGGGTGCCGCCGAACATCGCCGGGATCAGCGAATGGCTCCAGCAGACCCAGAGGAAGCGCAGCACCTCCGAGTGGGTGTAGCCGGGCTGCCGTCGGACCAGGCTGTGGGTGAGGTAGTAGTCCAGGTAGCCGAGCATGGCGATCAGCAGGGTCAGGTAGGACGGCCAGACCCGCCGGAGCACCCGGAGCAGCTCGCGTGGCCGGGCCGACCGGGCGGCCACCGCCAGGACGAACCAGGCGGCGAACACCCCGCCGAGCAGCGCTCGTTCGTAGAAGCACAGCCCGGCCAGCAGCCAGCCGGCGGCCAGCACCGCCCACAGCGGCCGCTGCCGGCCGAGGTAGCAGCGCAGCACGGCATGGGTCATCAGCACGTTGGCCAGCACGCAGCCGCTGATCTCCGAACCGCCGGCCCACCAGGCGGCGACCGGCACCCACAGCCCGGTGAAGCCGGCCACCGCGGTGAGCACCAGGTGCCACGGGCTGGGCCGGAACGCCAGCCGCAGGATCCGGTAGATCATCCAGACCGCCACCGCGAGGCCGAGGCAGACCACCGCGGCGGCCAGGTGGTAGTTCATCGGCGCGATCCGGTACAGCAGCCAGTTCAGCAGCCGGACCGCCGGTTGCGGATGCCCGAATACCGGCAGGTCGAGGTAGCGCCGGCCCAGCGGCGACTGCTTGGCCAGGCCGAAGTTGAGAAAGTCGTCGACGTACCAGCCGCCGCGGCCGATCAGCGCGTACAACACCGCACCGGACAGCACCGCGACGGCCAGCGCCAGCCGGTCCAACAGCCACCACTCGCTGCGGCGGGCCACCGCGACTGCCGGCTCCGGTCTGGCGACCGTCAACTCACTCGACACGCGCGCCAGTATCCCATCCGCGCCTTGGCCGCCCGGGGCGCCCGGTTCCTCCGGCATGGGCGTCCGAATCCGGCCGCCGGGGGATCGAACAGGCTAAGGTATTGCCCGGTATGGCCACCATGGGGACCAATGGGGAGAAGGTGGGATCCGGCCATGTCGAGTTCTCAGGCTGCGGAGCGGCCGTTGAGCACGCCGGTCACCGGGCACTATTCGGGATCGTCCGACCCCACCGTGTGGTTCCACGCGCACTATGAGCGGGCCGCCCGCGAGATCGTGGAGTTCTTCGACAGCGACGGCATCTCGCTGACCGGCAAGCGGCTGGCCGACATCGGCTGCGGCGACGGCATCATCGATCTCGGCCTGGTGGCCCAGGCCGAGCCGGCCAGCCTGGTCGGCTTCGACGTGGTGAGCACCGACACCGATCATCTGTGCCGGCTGGCCCGGGCGGCCGGTGTGGAGCTTGCCGGTGACGCCCTACCGGCCGCGCTCAGCTTCGTGACCAGCGAGGAGGCCCGCCTGCCGTGGCCGGACCGTTCGTTCGACTACGCGCTGAGCTGGTCGGCGTTCGAGCACGTCCTCGAACCGGTTCCGCTGCTGCGTGAGGTGCACCGGGTGCTCGCCGACAACGGAATCCTGTTCGTCCAGCTGTGGCCGTTCTACGACTCCGAGCACGGTTCCCATCTGATGGACTGGTTCCCCGAGGGCTTCGCCCCATTGCGGTACAACGACGAGGAGATCCTGCGGCGGATGCAGGCCGGTGGCCGGCCCGGTGCGGCGCCCGGCATGTACGAGGCCTACCGGACGCTGAACCGGATCACCGCCGACGGACTGCATGCCGCGTTGCGGATGGCCGGTTTCCGCGTGGTCAAGTTGCAGCTGCAGTCGGAGACCGTTCACGTGCCGGACGAGGCCCGCGACCTGCCGCCCTCCCGGATCGGCATCGGCGGCATCAAGCTGCTCGCGATCAAGGACCGCCTCCGTGCGACCACGGTACGGGCTAGGTTGGAGTCGACCGGCTGGGCACCGGGCGGCCTGGCCGCGCTGGGCCGGGCCTACGCGGTGCGTACGCTGCGAGGGGCACTGAACCGGGCCGACCGCAAGCTTGCGCAGCTGGCCACCCGGTCCCGATAGCGGCCGGCCGTCGCCGGTCTGCCAGTTGGAAGGAAGCTCGCTTGACCTCAACGGACCCAGCCACCGAGGTGCCCGCTGTCTGCAGCGACCACTACTCGACGTCGGCCAGCCCTCAGGTCTGGTGGGATGCCCACTTCAACGACGCGGCCGGCGCCGTGCTGGACTTCTTCGGCGGCGACGGCATCTCGCTCACCGGCAAGCGGGTGGCCGACATCGGCTGCGGTGACGGCATCATCGATCTCGGGGTCGCGCTGAAGGCCCAGCCGGATCGGATGGTCGGCTTCGACATCCTGACCACCGACGTGGACGAACTGGCCCGCCGGGCCGCCGACCAGATCGGCCTGGAGAAGCTGCCGGAGAACCTGTTCTTCGCCACCAGCGACGAGGTGCAGCTGCCGGCCGAGGACGCCAGCTTCGACTACGTGATCAGCTGGTCGGCGTTCGAGCACATCGCCGATCCGGTGGCGGTGCTGCGCGAGGTACGCCGGATCCTGGTGGACGACGGGGTGCTGTTCATCCAGCTCTGGCCGTTCTACAACACCGCGCACGGCACCCATCTGGTCGACTGGTTCCCGGACGGATTCGCCCAGTTCAAGCACGGCAACGCCGACATCCTGCGTACCGTCCGGCAGGCCGGTCCGCCGGAACTCGCGGCGGAGATGCTCGAGGTCTACCGCACCCTGAACGGGATCACCGCCGACGACCTGCAGCTGGCGCTGTGGCGGGCCGGCTTCCGGATCGTGAAGGTGGTACTGGATTCCGAGACCGTGCACATCCCGGACGAGGCCGCGCACCTGCCGCTGTCCGCGGTGGCGATCAGCGGCATCAAGCTGCTGGCGGTCAAGACCGATCCGACCGACGGGCCGCCGGCGAGCCGGTCCGCGCTGGACCGGACCGCCGCGGACTGATCAAGCCGCAGATCGCCCGGCTCGCCGTCAGCAGGCTCCGCGTCGCCCCGCTCCGCGTCGGCAGGCTCCGCGCCAGTCGGCTCGGCGTCCGCCGGCCGGTCGTCAGATGCCCGTTGTCAGCTGGCCCGTCGTCCGCCCGTCGTCAGCCGGCCCGTCGTCAGCCGGCCCGTCGTCAGAACGCCTTGTGCAGGACGAGCGGGTACACCGGGCCGGCCCCGGCCTCGCGCAGCAGCGCCGACGCGACGGCCAGGGTGAAGCCGCTCCGGATGACGTCGTCGACCAGCAGGACCGGGCCCGACGGCACCGCGCCGGCGATCCGCAACCGGCGCAACGCCAGCGCGGCCGACTCGGCGTTGGTGGCCGCGTCCTCTCCGAACCCGGGTCCCTCGGCGGACAGCGGCGCAGCGAGCTCCATCCGGCCGAGCGCGGCCAGCCGGGTGCTGAGTTCGGAGAGCAGGGGCTCGCGCCGACGGGACGGCACCCAGGTGACCCAGGTCGGCCGTCCGGCCGGCCAGCCCCACGTCTTGAGCATGGCCACCACGCCGTCGAACACCTCGGTGGGCAGATCACCGCCGCCGAGCGCGGCCCGGACCGGGTCGCCCCAGACGGCGTCGTCGCCGCGGGCGAGCGCGCGCCCCGGCTCGTGGCGCAGCCCTTCGGCGATGCG
>DASUAC010000497.1:0-2759 GCA_035763985.1 Jatrophihabitans sp.
GCCGCCACGCCGCCCTAGTCCAGCATCCGGATTCCCGGCGACGGCAGTGCCGAACGTCCTGCACCGGAACCAGGCAGTCGGCTGCCCGCTGCTCGCCGGCGCGTCCCGCACCGAAGCCGCAGCTTCGTCGTGGAACACGGCAGCTTCGTCGTGGAACACGGCGGTCGCGGCGGGCTGAACGGCAAAGCCGGTGATCGGCGCCGGCCCCCGGATTTGGCGCCGACCACCGACGATTCGAGAGCTGGCGCGAACAGGCAGGTACGCCATGCCGCGGCCAACCGGTCTTTGCTGCGAAGGTGGCAGCAGATTCAGCCCACGCCCGCGCGGCTGCCGAGCCGGCGCCCCGGATACCCCTCGGTGCCACGACGTGGCCGCACATCGGTCGCCGGTCGTCGGGCGGGAATCGCGATGCGTCGTGGCCGGAGCCAGCCGGGTGTCCATACCCGCTCTCCCTACGCTGAGCTGTTTAGCCGGAGTAGGCGGGCCCGAACGGATCGAATGGTTCGTCAGGGCGGTGGGTTCTGCGTGGAACGCGATTATTGAACAAGGCAAAGATCAACTCAAGGGACGCTCTGTCCAATCTGGTGACCGCGGCAGCTGACGCTGCTCCACTCGGGTTATTCGTCCAGGCCACCGGTAGCACCTTGCTGCCACGGCCAACGACCGGTCAGCTCGACCTCCAGCGAGAAGCTGAGCACGGTGCGGATGGAAACGATGATGGCGAGGATGACGACGCCGGTCAGGGTGAGGGCGGCAGCGACGGTGCGGATCAGGTCTGCCGCTACCAGCAGCTCCAGGCCGAGCAGCAGGGCGCGGCCGAACTGCTGACGGAACTCGCGGTAGGCACCGCCTTGATGCCGGACCAGGCGACCGGCCCTCCCGGCGGCCGCGAGCACGATGCCGACGAGGATGACCGCGACCCCGATCGCGTCGATGGAACTTCCGATGTTGCGCATTACATCGTTGTAGTCCACCTTGTCCCGCCCGTCGGCCCGCTCTTGCATCCGCGCATCCGCCCGGTCGATCCAGCACCGAGGAATGACCCGAACGTAGAGCAGCAGACTCCTTGCCCGGCAGAAAGTAATCATCCGACGTGGGTGATGTCGGTACCTCGGCGTGACCGCGCCGTACCGAGGCAGCCCGGCCGTGCCCGAGTTCGGCCATCTCCCGTCGTCTCGGCTACGGCCCAGCCGGTGCGTCCCTCGTCCGCGCCGGGTGAGGCGAGGCCCGGGACGGCTGAGCACGCTGGACATGGCTCGGTGCACCGGCGGCCGAGGAGTTCGAGGCGTGCTTTGCCAGCGGACGACTACCAGCTAGCAGAACGGCGAGATCGAATGACCAGTAGGTACCAGCCGACCGGGGAGATGCCGTGACCAGGGCCGTGTCACCGGGTGGCGCCGCGGTGGCGACGGCGGGCGCGGCGATCCTGCCGCTGGCGCTCGCCCAGTTCATCTGCAGCTACGCCGCCTCCAACATGAACGTGGCGATCAGTTCGATCGCCGAGGATCTCAACAGCTCGGTGACCGGGATCCAGACCACCATCACGCTGTTCACGCTGACCATGTCGGCGCTGATGATCCCGGGCAGCAAGCTCACCGACATCTGGGGCCGGAAGTTCTGCTTCCTGCTCGGGCTCGGCATCTACGGCACCGGCGCGTTGCTCGCCGCGTTCGCGCAAGGCCTGCCGCTGCTGATGATCGGCTACTCGCTGCTGGAAGGCATCGGCTCGGCGCTGCTGATCCCGCCGATCTACATCCTGGTCACAGTCCTGTTCACCAGCACCACCGCCCGTGCCAAGTACTTCGGGGTGGTCAGCGGCGCGGGCGGCATCGGTGCCGCCGCCGGCCCGCTGATCGGTGGTCTGCTCACCAGCGCCATCAGCTGGCGGGCCTCGTTCATCCTGCAGGTGCTGGTGGTCGGCTACATCGCCTGGCTCGGCAGCCGGATCGTCGATCCGCCACTGCCGGCCGAACGACCGCACTTCGACTTCGGCGGCGCGGTGCTGTCCGCGCTCGGCCTGGTCGCCGTGGTGTTCGGCATGTTGCAGAGCGGCGAGTACGGCTGGTTCACCGCCACCAAGGACTACAGCATCGGCGGCGTGGTGATCGTCCACCAGGGCGGAATCTCGCCGGTATGGCTTTACGTCGGCATCGGGATCGTGCTGCTGGTCGCGTTCTACGGCTACGTCCGGGCCCGCGAGAAGGGTGGCCATTCCGTGCTGGTCTCCCCCCGGCTGTTCGGCAACGCCACCTCGAATCTCGGACTGTCCACCCAGACCCTGCAGTGGCTGGTGCTGCAGGGCGCGTTCTTCTCGATCTCGGTGTTCCTGCAGGAGGGCCGCCACTACTCGGCCATCCAGACCGGCCTGTTGCTGATGCCCGCCACCATCGGCCTGCTGCTGTCCTCCGCGGCCGCGCCTCGGATGGCACGCCGGCACTCGCAGCGCCGGCTGATCCGGTTCGGCTTCTTCGTGACGGCATTCGGAGCGGTGCTGCTGCTCGCCCTGGTGGGCGGCCTCGGCTGGGACGACCCGAAGATCTGGCCGCTGGTCCCGGGTCTCTTCCTGATCGGCATCGGGATCGGGATCATGCTGACCGCCTCGGTCAACCTGGTGCAGTCCGCCTGGTCGGAAGCGGATCAGGGCGAGATCTCCGGGGTGTCGCGCAGCGTCTCCAACCTCGGCTCCTCGCTCGGCGTCGCGATCGCCGGCTCCATGGTGGCCGGTGCGGTAGCGGGCGGCCACCACTACGCGTACGCGT
>DASUAC010000498.1:0-2186 GCA_035763985.1 Jatrophihabitans sp.
GGCGGCCTACCACCAGCGGCTCTACAAGGGGGAAAGTCCGGCGATCGCGCTCGCCGGCGCGATCAGGACGGCGGCCGACACGGAGTCCGGCCCGGCGCCGTTCACCTGCTTCGGCGCGGGGTTGTGACCGATCGCACCCACCCGGGTGTTCCGCGAGGCAGGGGCGGCCGACGTCACCGGCGACCGGGACGTTCGGTGTAGGGGACGACGGCACCGTCTGCGGCCGGACCGGCCACGCCACCGTTGGCATCGTCGCCTTCCACGACAGCACCGTCCACGACAGCGCCGTCGACACCAGCGCCGTCCACGATCGTGCCGTCGATCACCGTGCCGTCGATCACCGTGCCGTCCATCCGCGGACCGGGCGCCCTTTCGTCGGCCCACATGCCGGTGGGCATCCCGCTCAGGTTCACCACCCGCACCGAGGCCGACCGCCGGGCCGCCCATGCCTGCATCCGCCGGCGCACCAGCGACCGGACCGGTGGCAGCAGCAGGGCCAACGCCGCCAGATCGCTGACGAATCCCGGAATCATGAACAGCACACCCGCGACCACCGTCAGGAACCCGCCGCTGACCGCGTTGTCGGCGACCTGCCGGGACCGCGCCGCCCGGTTGACCGCGCCCATGGCCTCCCGGCCACCGCGGCCGATCAGCGCCAGGCCCAGCACGAAGCCGCCGAGAATCAGCAGCAACGTCCAGCCCACGCCGATCCATGAGCCGACGATCAGCAGGCTGGCGATCTCCAGGAACACGAACAGCAACACGGTCATATCCGGTTCAACGTCCATGGCCGGCAAATCGCTCCCGAGGTCACCCGCGTCCCGGGCGTCCGCACCGTCCGCGGCGAACGGCCGCGGGTCCGGCATCCGTTACGGTCGTCGGTATCAGCCGCCAACCTGCCCGGGAGCAGCACGAGTGATCACGCAGTGGATCATGGTTGGTGTCGGCATCGTGCTGATCGCCGGCACCGCGCTGTACGTCGCGGCGGAGTTCAGCCTGGTCACCGCGGACCGGGCCACGGTTGCCAAGCAGGCCGCGCAGGGTGACCGGGGGGCCAGGTCGCTGCTGATCGGCCTGCGGTCGCTGTCCACCCAGCTGTCCGGCGCGCAGATCGGCATCACCATCACCACACTCGCGCTGGGCTTCGTCATGCAGCCCGCACTGGCCGACCTGGTGGCCGGCCCGCTGGACTGGATCGGTCTGGGTCAGGCCGCCGCCGAATCGGTCGGTGCGCTGTTCGGACTGGCCGTGGCCACGGTGCTGTCCATGGTGTTCGGCGAGCTGGTGCCCAAGAACATCGCCATCACCGATCCGCTGGACACGGCCAAGACCGTGATCACCCCGATGCGGGTGTCGACGACGTTGTTCAAGCCGCTGATCGTGATCCTGAACGGCACGGCCAACGCGGTGCTGCGGATGATCGGCGTTCAGCCGCAGGAGGAGCTGCGCTCCGCACGGTCCGCGGTGGAGCTGGACTCGCTGGTCCGCCGGTCCGCCGCGCAGGGCACTCTCGAGCAGCCGACCGCGGGCCTGCTGGCGCGATCCATCTCGTTCTCCGGCAAGACCGCCGACGACGTGTTGACCCCCCGGGTCCGGGTGCGGTTCGTCAAGGCCACCGACACCGCCGACGCGTTGCTGACGGCCGCCGCGGAGACCGGCCATTCGAGGTTCCCGGTGTCCGGCGAGGACTCCGACGACGTCGTCGGGGTGGTTCATCTCAAGCGCGCGGTGGCCATCCCGCCCGACGAGCGGGCCGGCGTGCGGGTGGCGCAGCTGATGGTGCCGGTGCCGGTGGTACCCGGGTCGATCCCGTTGGACGACCTGATGGACCAGCTGCGCAGCGGCCTGCAGATGGCGGTGGTGGCCGACGAGTACGGCGGCACCGCCGGCATCCTCACCCTCGAGGACGTCGTCGAGGAATTGGTCGGCGAGATCAAGGACGAGCACGACCCGGTGGACAGCCGGGCCGAACGCCGGGCCGACGACACCTGGCTGCTGCCCGGGACGCTGCGCCCGGACGAGATCGTCGACATCACCGGGGTGCGGCTGCCCGAGACCAACGCCTACGAGACGGTGGCCGGCCTGCTCATCTCCCGGCTGGGCCGGATGCCCGCCGACTTCGACACCGTCGAGGTGGACGCGACCATGGACGCCGCGGCGCATCTGGGTGTGCGAGAGGGCCAGGT
>DASUAC010000499.1:0-4505 GCA_035763985.1 Jatrophihabitans sp.
CAAGACCGGGGCGCAGTTGCGCGCCGCGGCGGTCCAGTCCTTCCCGCAGTCCACCGGCCAGGGCTCGATCGAAGCCGCCCGGGGCGGCTCGGTGCTGGTGGACGCCGACGGCAACGAGCTGACCGGCGAGGTGGACGTGCAGGGCAACCAGTGGGACGGCGCGGCGTGGTACCAGGCCGCCTCCTCGCTGACCGCGTGGTCCGGCGGCGATTGGCTGGGCCACACCTGGACCGGCGACGACTGGCAGGGCGGCCTCGCGCTCAGCGCTGCCCGGTGGTCGGCAGCCCGGTGGTCGGCGGCCCGCTGGAGCGACGCGGATTGGACGGCGGCCGAGTGGACCGCCGCGCGCTGGTCGGCGGCCCGCTGGTCCGCGGCCCGCTGGTCGGCGGTGCGCTGGTCGGCAGACGTCTGGTAGTCGGGGGACCCGGCCCACGGCGCGGCCCTGGGTGTCACCAGAACGACGATGCGGCCCGAACCGGTAACGGTTCGGGCCGCATCAGCGATTGAGCGTTCTCGCGATTAGCTCGGCCAGTTGGCTGAGCTCGGGGAGTTGGCTGAGCTCAGCGAGTTAGATGAAGTCGGCGAGGTCGCGCAGCAGGGCGGCCTTCGGCTTGGCGCCGATGATGGTCTTGACGATCTCGCCGCCCTTGAACACCGACATGGTCGGGATCGACATGATCTGGTAGTCCCGGGCGACGTTCGGATTCTCGTCGATGTTCACCTTGACCACCCGCAGCTTGTCGCCGTGCTCGCGGCCGATCTCCTCCAGCACCGGGCCGACCAGTCGGCACGGGCCACACCACTCGGCCCAGAAGTCGACCAGCACGGGGGTGTCGGATTCGAGCACGTCCTGCTGGAACGTGGCGTCGGTGACGTTGTGAGCCATCGAAAACTTCTCCTGTGGTTGATACATCGGGGAAACCTGACTGCCACTGTAACGCCGGACGCCGGCGAATCCTTCCCGGCAAGCCGTCCGGTCAGGCCGGTCAGGCCGTCCGGGTCAGGCCTCCAGCGCGGCCAACTCGGCGTCGCCCACCGAGTCGAGCGCGGCGAGGTAGCGTTCGGCGTCCAGCGCCGCCTGGCAGCCGGTGCCGGCCGCGGTGATGGCCTGCCGATAGACGTGATCCACCACGTCGCCGGCGGCGAACACCCCGGCCAGGTTCGTCCGGGTGGACTTGCCGTCGGTGACGATGTAGCCGTTCTCGTCCAGCTCCACCTGGTCGCGTACCAGCTCCGAGCGGGGCTCGTGGCCGACCGCGATGAACAGTCCGGTGGCCGGCAGCTCCCGGGTCTCACCGGTCCGGGTGTCGCGCAGGGTCAACCCGGTCACCTTGTTCTCGCCGTGGATCTCGGCCACCTCGGAGTTCCAGGCCCACTGGATCTTCGGGTTGGCCGCGGCCCGCTCGGCCATGATCCTCGAGGCCCGCAGCCCGTCGCGCCGGTGCACCACGGTCACCGACTCGGCGAACCGGGTCAGGAACGTCGCCTCCTCCATCGCGGTGTCGCCGCCGCCGACCACCGCGATGTGCTGGCCGCGGAAGAAGAAACCGTCGCAGGTGGCGCACCAGGACACCCCGTGCCCGGACAGCTCGTCCTCCCGGGGCAGTCCGAGCTTCTTGTACGCCGAGCCCATGGCCAGGATCACCGCGTCCGCGGTGAACTCGCCGCTCAGCGTGCGGACCGACTTGACCGGCCCCTCCAGCTGCACCGAGATCACGTCGTCGGAGACCAACTCGGCGCCGAACCGCTCGGCCTGGGCCCGGATCTGGCTCATCAGCTCCGGGCCGAGGATCCCCTCCGGGAAGCCCGGGAAGTTCTCCACCTCGGTGGTGTTCATCAGCGCGCCGCCGTACTGGCTGCCCTCGAAGACCAGCGGCCGCAGCTCGGCCCGCGCGGTGTACAGGGCCGCGGTGTATCCGGCCGGACCGGAGCCGACCACGATCACCTGGCGGTGGTTATCAGTCACGCCCAACCCCTCTATTCGAAGTCAGATCAGGTCTGACAGAACCAGTCTAGGTACGCCGCTATTCCGGCCGCCGCGCGAGCGGCACCCGGGTCGCCGGCGCTCGTCCGCGGCGTCCAGCGGGTCATGGCGTCCCGTCGTTCCGGCGACGTCCAGGCATGACGTGCGGACTGGGGCGGTCACTCCGAGCGGGCCGGCCGGCGGCGTACCGCGGCCAGGATCTCGGTCACCTCGGGCAGCGGCAGCCGGAACGCGACCAGCGCCAGCACCAGTCCGCCCAGCCCGCCGCCGACCAGCAACACCAGCAGCGAGGCCAGCCGGCCGCTGCCCAGCACGGTGTGCACGCCGAACAGCGCCACCCCGGCGACGACCGCGCCGGCCAGCGCGGCCAGCGCGATCCAGCCGACCGTCCGCAGCACCGCGGCGAAGCCGAGCGGGCCGAACCGGCGGCGCAGCAGCAGGTGCCCGGCCACGCAGCCGGCCAGGTAGCTCGTGGAGGTGGACACGGTCAGAGCCACGATCACCGCCCGTCCGTGCAGCGTGGCGTACGCGGTGAACACCAGGGCCACCTTGGTGCCGACCATGATCAGGTTGATGAAGGTGGGCGTCCGGGCGTCCCGCATCGCGTAGAACACCCGCTGCTGCAACATCACCAGCGCGAACGGCAGCAGCCCGAACGCGCCGGAGGCCAGCGCGATGCCGACCAGCCGGGCCTCGGACAACCGGGCGTGGCCGAGGAAGATCACGCTGGTCAGCGACGGCCCGAGCACGATCAACCCGGCTGACACCGGCACCAGCGCCACCGCGGACAGCCGGGTGCCCAGCCGCAGGTCGGCCAGCACGCTGGCCTGGTCGCCGCGGGCGGCCGCCCGGCTCATCCGCGGCATCAGCGCGGTCAGCAGCGAGACGCCGAGGATGCCGTACGGCACCTGGAAGAGCAGGTCGGCGTTGGCGAACGTGGTCGGGCCACCGGCCCGGACGTTGGCCACCCGGTTCACCACGAACACCCCGACCTGGCTGATCGCCACGTAGCCGAGCACCCACAGGGTCAGGTTGGTGAACTCGGCCATCCGGCCGGCCTCGGCGGGGTAGGCCCGGAACCGCCAGTGCCAGCTGAAGCCGATCTTGCGCAGCGGCCACCACAGGATCAGCGCCTGGCCGGCGATGCCGAGCGTGGTGCCCACCCCGAGCACCAGGATCTGGCTGTTGGAGATGTTGGACGAGGTGAGCGGGCTGGCGCTGGGCAGCAGCAGGAACAACCCGACGGAGAGGATCGTGATGATGTTGTTCAGCGCCGGTGCCCAGGCCGGCCAGCCGAAGACGCCACGGGTGTTCAGCACCGCGGTGAACATGGCGCCCAGGCCGTAGAAGAAGATCTCCGGCAGTAGCAGGGTCGCCCACAGCGCGGTCAGTGCCTGCTTGCTCGCCGAGCCACCGAAGATCGAGGCGAGCACCGGCGCGGCCAGCACCGCCAGCACCGTGGCGCCGCCCAGGCTGGCGGTGGCGATGGACAGCAGCCGCTGGGTGTAGGCCTCGCCTTGGTCGGCGTCGGAGTGCTGGGCGAACACCAGCACCGGGATGATCACGCTGGTCAGCACGCCGCCGAGCAGCAGCTCGTAGACCATGTTCGGCAGCGTGTTGGCCAGGTTGTAGGCGTCGGCCACCTCGCCCACCCCGATGCCCAGCGCGGCGACCAGCACCAGGCTGCGCAGGAACCCGGTGACCCGGCTGACCAGGCTGGCCACCGCCATGGTGCGGCTGCTGGCCATCAGGCTGGAGGTGCTTTCCGCTGCCCGGGTGGCCGTCGCGGCGGTGCCCGGTTCCTGGATCCGGCCAGGCTCGGCGCCCGGGGCCCGCAGTTGGCCGGGCTCGGCCGGCGGCGCCTGGATCCGGTCGACGTCGGGGGCGAGCAGGCTGTCCACGTCCGAGGTCGCGGGTGTGCCGTCCGGGAACAGCGTGGCCGGGTCGTCCGGCAGCACCGAACCGTCCGGCCGTACGGGGGCGACGCCGTTGGGTGCCGGCGGGCTGTCCACCGGCGCGGCCGCCAGCAGCTGCTCGCCGATGACCAGTTGCGCGCCGTTGGCGTCCCGGTTGACCCGGACCGGGTGCTCCGGCCGTGGCCGGAACCGGCGCGGGCCGTGGTAGATCGGGGCGCTCCAGCCGTCCTCGGCATCGGGCGGCTGCGCGGTGCGGATGGCTAGTGCGGTGGCATCGCCCGGCACCGGGAGGGGCGAGCCGTAGAGCTTGGGTTCCGACCAGTCCTCGGTCACGCAGCCGCACCCGCCGTTGTGCCGGCCGGTGTCCGGTGGCGGGCGGACCGGCTGCCGCCGCCGGGTGGCGCGGACCGGATGCGGCGGATCAGCCGGCGCAACAGGGCAAGCACCAGTACCGCGATGGCCGCCAGCGTGATCACCTTGGTGACGGTGCCGATCGCGGTCGCTCGCAGGTTGAGTTCCACCCCCAGGCCGAGCTGCCGGCCGTCCGGCGTCTGCAGGGTCGCCACCACCTGGAACTTACCCAGCCGCTCCACATGGGTCGGAAT
>DASUAC010000500.1:0-3266 GCA_035763985.1 Jatrophihabitans sp.
CCGGCAGCGACAGCACGCCGGACAGGCAGGCCGCGACGTATTCGCCGACGCTGTAGCCGAGCATCAACTCCGGCTGGATGCCCCAGCGGATCAGCTGGCGGGCCAGCGCGTACTCGACCACGAAGGTGGCCGGCTGGATCAGCTGCGCCTCGGCGGTGGACCGGGCCTGCTTGCCGGCGCCGGTGCGGCCGAGCAGGTCGGCCAGGGTGCCGCCCTCGGCCGGCGTGTCGTTCGGCACGAACGCGTCGGACAGCGCGCTGGCGCTGGCCAGGTTCAGCACGGACAGGCATTGCTCGACGTCGGCGCGGAAACCCGGCTCGTCGGCGTAGAGCTGGGCGACCATGCCCGGGTACTGCTCCCCCACGCCGGCCAGCAGGAAGCCGACCTTGCGGCCGACCGTGGCGTCGTTGCGGCCGAGCACGGCGGCCGGGTCGGTCAGCCGCTCGGCGGCCGTCCCGGTCTCGTCGGCGATCACGAACCGGCGGTGGTTGAAGGTCTTGCGGCCCACCTGCAGGGTGTAGGCGACGTCGCCGAGGTCGAGTCCGGGTTGCTCACGCAGCCGGTCGGCCAGCCGGTCGCAGGCCGCGGTGGCCGCCTCGGCGGAGCGGGCGGACACCGGTACCACCTGCCAGCGGCGGGGGCGCGGTGCCCGGGCGACCGGAGCCGGCGCCTCGGTCACGATGGCGTGCGAGTTGGTGCCGCCGGTGCCGAGCGAGGTCAGGCCGGCGATCCGGGGCTGGCCGGGAGTGCGCGGCCACGGGGTGTTCTCGGCGGTCACCCGGAACGGGCTGTGGGTGAAGTCGATCTCCGGGTTCGGCGTGTTGAAGTTCAGCGTGCCGGGGATGAGTTCGTGCCGCAGCGACTGGATGACCTTGATCAGGCCGGTGACGCCGGAGGCCCGGTCCAGGTGCCCGACGTTCGGCTTCACCGAGCCGAGCAGGCAGTACTGCTTGTCCTCGGTCGGGCCGAACGCGCTGGTCAGCGCCGCGACCTCCATCGGGTCCCCGACCTCGGTGGCGGTGCCGTGCGCCTCGACATAGGAGATGTCCTTCGGCGCGACCCCGGCGTTGGCCAGTGCCGCGCTGACGCAGCGGCGCTGGCCGTCGATGCTGGGCGCCTGGAAGCTGAACTTCAGCGCGCCGTCGTTGTTGATCGCCGAGCCGCGGATCACCGCAAGCACGGTGTCCCGGTCCTCGATCGCCCGGTCCAGCCGCTTGAGCGCCACCACCGCCACGCCGTCGCCGAACATGCTGCCCTTGGCCTGCGCGTCGAAGGTGCGGACGTGCCCGTCCGGCGAGGCCTGGTTGCCGTCCATGTACAGGTAGCCGGTGCGGTCCGGGATCCGGATGGACACGCCGCCGGCCAGCGCCATGTCGCATTCGTCGCGGCGCAGGCTGGCGCAGGCCAGGTGCACCGCGACCAGCGAGGTGGAGCAGAACGTCTGGACGGTGACGGCCGGGCCGCGCAGGTCCAGCCGGTAGGAGGTGTGGGTGGCCAGCGCGTCCTTGTCGTTGCCGGCCATCAGCCCGTCGATCTCGACGCTGAGCGCGAACGCGTTGGGCCGGGTCAGCAGGTAGGTGCTGATGTTCATGCCGGCGAACACGCCGACCTCGCCGCGCTCCTCCGGGGTGGCGTAGCCGGCGGACTCCAGCACCTCCCAGACGCACTCGGTGAACATCAGCTGCTGCGGGTCGGCCAGCGTGGCCTCCCGCGGACTGACCCCGAAGAAGCCGGCGTCGAAGCTGCGGATGTCCTCGAGCACCGGACGGGCCCGGACGTACTTCGGGTTGGCGATCAGCGCCGGGTCCTCGCCGTTGGCCAGCAACTCCTCGTCGCTGAACCAGGTGAAGGCTTCCACCCCGGAGCTGATGTTGCGCCAGAACTGGTGCACGTCGGACGCGCCCGGGAATCGCCCGGACATGCCGATGATGGCGATCTCTGCCTCTCGCGGCGAGTCCGCGCCGTGAGCGGATTGCTGACTGGTCAACACAGCCCCTTGCTGGATTCGGAGAGCTGGCCTGTCACGCGGGGTGTCCGCGTCCAGTGCCGTTTCGGATGGAAGGCCGCTTCTGATGGCTCAGCGGTCGGCCGGGTGGTGGTGCGGGCCCGGCCGAGCGGCCGGAGGTTCGTGCAGGTGCAGGGCCGGCCGAGCGGCCGGAGGTGCTCCCGGCCGCGGGCGGCCGGAGGATGGTGCAGGCGCCCGGCCGCAAGCGGCCGGGCGCCGAGGTGCTAGAGCAGGCGGGTACGGCCCCAGCCTCGGGCCAGCCGCCAGACCGCGTAGGTGCCGGCGACCGCGCCGAGCGTGAACAGCACCGCGGCCGGGATCAGCACACCGGAGGTGTCGCCGTTGATCGCCGCCTTCAGCATGCGCAGCGCGTAGTAGCCGGGCGAGACGTGCGCGGCGGCCTGTGCCCAGCCGGGCATGATCGACAGCGGCACCAGGGAGCCACCCATCGAGCTGAGCACCATCGCGCCGACGTCGGAGATCACCCCGAGTTCGCCGAGGCTGCGGGCCACCGTGGACAGCGCCGCGCCGACCGCGAGCAGCGAGAACGCCCAGACCACGATGGACAGCGCCACCAGGGCGATCGAGTGCGGCATCGGGATGCCGATCACCAGGCAGCCGTACACCAGCAGGATGCTCTGCTGCAGCAGCATCAGCACGAAGATCGGGATGGTCTTGCCGAGCAGCATCTCGGTGGCCGAGGCGCGGCTCTGCCGGAGCCGGTCCCAGGTCTGCCAGTGCCGTTCGACCAGGATCGAGTTGCCGGCGATCGCGATCGCGAACACCGAGAACATCACCAGCAGGCCGGTCACCACCTGCACGTCGCCGCCGCTGACGACCCGGATGTAGATCGGCTTGAGCACCAGCATCAGGATCATCGGCATCGCGATGTAGCTGATCATCTGGCCCGGGTCGCGGCGCCGGATGATCAGGTTGTGCCGGGCGATCGCGGCGATCCGGTAGACCGAATCGCGAAGGCCGCCGCGGCCGGTCGGCCGGTCGGAGCCGTCAACCGGATGGACGCTGGCCGGCGTGGTCTCGACGCCGGGAGTATCAAGAAGCATTGCTGACCGCCAGGGATCGGTAGAGGTCGTCCAGGGATGGGTTGTGCAACTCGACCGAGCTGACGTTCCGGTCGGTCTTGTTGAGCAGATCGATCAGGGTCGCGGTGGGGTCGGTGGTCGACACCCGCAGGTCCTGCTCGTCGTCGAACACCAGCCGGACCTCGCCGGGCAGGTCGGCGGCCAGTTCGGAGTAACTG
>DASUAC010000501.1:0-10675 GCA_035763985.1 Jatrophihabitans sp.
GTACTGGGGCTGACCTTCACCCGCAAGGCGGCGGGCGAGTTGCAGCACCGGATCCGCCGGCGGTTGCGGGGGCTGTACGCGATGCTCGGGCCGGCCCGGACCAGCCGGGGCGAGCTGCCCTACGACACCGCCGGTGAGCCGACCGTGCTGACCTATGCGGCCTACGCCGGGCGGCTGGTGGACGAGCACGGCATAGTGCTGGGCCGCGAGCCGGGCGCCCGGCTGCTCACCGAGGCGGCTCGCTGGCAGGCGGCCGACTCGGTGGTGCGCAACTACACCGGCACCTTCGCCGAGATGCCCGGCGTGATCGCGACCGTGACCGAGCGGGTGCTCGACCTGGCCGGTCAGTTGGCCGATCACCTGGCCGGCCCGGATCAGATTCGCGAACTCGGCCAGCGGCTGCGGGCCGAGCTCGAACCACTGCCGCTCAAGCCCCGGGCCCGGACCCGGGAGTGGCCGGCCATCGTGCAGAAGCTGCTGGAAAGCCTGGTCAAGCGCGAGGATCTGCTGCCATTGGTCGCCGCATTCGCCGAGCGCAAGCAGTCGGAAGGCTTGCTCGACTTCGCCGACCACATGGTGCTCGCCTGCCAACTGGCCGCCCAGCCGCCGGTGGCTGCGATCGAACGATCCCGGTTCGACGTCGTGCTGCTGGACGAATACCAGGACACCGGCTACGCCCAGGTGGAGATGTTGGCCGGCCTCTTCGCCGACGGCCGAGCGGTGACGGCGGTCGGCGATCCGCTGCAGTCCATCTACAGCTGGCGGGGCGCCTCGGCGGGCAACATCGGCCGGTTCGCCGACCGGTTCCGGACCCGTTCCGGAGCGCCGGCAACCGTGTACCCGCTGATGACGAGTTGGCGCAATGATCAGCGGATCCTGGCGGCGGCCAACCAACTCGCCGAACCACTGCGGCAGGCCGGCGAGCGACCACTGGCCGAACGACCGGAGGCAACTCCCGGGCTGGTGGTGGCGAGCTACACCGAGACGGTACGCAGCGAGGCGGACTGGCTCGCCAGCCGCCTGCACGCCGAGTGGCACGACCGCACGGACTGGACCCGAGGCCAGCGCACGCTGGCGGTGCTGGTGCGCAAACGTTCCGGGATCGGCCTGATCGCACAGACCCTCCGGCAGGCCGGGCTGCCGGTCGAGGTGGTCGATCTCGGTGGCTTGCTGTCGCTGCCCGAGGTGGCCGACGTGCGAGCGATGCTCACGGTGCTCACCGACCACAACGCCGGTGGCTCGCTGGCCAGGCTGCTGACCGGTGCCCGCTGGCGGATCGGGGCCGCCGACCTGGTGGCCCTGCACCAGCATGCCCGACTGCAGGCCCGCCGGACCGGGGAGACGATCACCCGGCACGGCCGCGGGACCGAGCCGGCCGCGGCCCCGGCCGCCGCCGCGGCCTCGGCCTCAGCCTCCGAACCGGGCCACGCGCCGGCTCCGGAAGCATCGTCATCGGCACCATCCTCTCCGGCCGCCGGCGGAATCGCCGACCCATCGGCCGAGCCCGAGGACACCCCCGACGAGCGCATCGAGCCGTCCCTGATCGAGGCGCTGGACGATCTGTGCGATCAGACCGAGCATCGGGTCGGCCGCTTCTCCGAGGCGGGCTACCGGCGGCTGCGGGAATGCGGTCTGTTGCTGCGCCGGCTGCGCCGCCGGCTGGAACTGTCGCTACCGGAACTGATCGCCGAGATCGAGGTCGAGCTCGGCCTGGACGCCGAGGTGGCCGCCCGGCCGGGTACCGGTTACGCGGCCGTCGCCGGTCGGGCCAACCTCGATCGGTTCGCCGACGAGGCTGCCCGATTCATGGCCGACCGATCCGGCGCTTCGATCAGCGCCTTCCTCGGCTACCTGAAGGCTGCCGAGAACGAGGAGTACGGGCTGAAACCGGCCACCGTGGACGTCACGCCGGAACGGGTGCAGATCCTCACCGTGCACGGCGCGAAGGGTCTGGAGTGGGATGTCGTCGCGGTGGCCGGACTGGTCACCGACACCTTTCCGGACCAAGCGAAGAAGCACGACTGGACCACCTCGCCGGCGTTGCTGCCCTCGCCGCTACGCGGGGATGCCGACCAGTTGCCGCGGCTCGACTTCGCCGGCTGCCGGCATCGCGGCGATGCCGAGGACCGGTTGACCAGCCATCACGAGCAGCTCAAGCACCGCCACCTCAGGGAGGAACGCCGGCTGGCCTATGTGGCGTTCACCCGAGCCCGCAAGGTGTTGATCGCCAGCGGCGCGGCCTGGGGGAACGGATCGGCTGCGCGTGCTCCCTCGGTGTTCCTGACCGAACTGCGGGACAACCCTGCGGTGCTGGTCGACGGCTGGCATGACGTCGAGCCGGACGAGAGGAATCCACTGGAGGATCAGCAGACCGGGCTGAGCTGGCCGTTCGATCCGCTCGGTGAGCGGCGTCCGGCGATGGACCAGGCCGCCGCGCGGGTGCTGGCCGAGTTGCAGCGACTGCAGACCGAGCCGGTGCCGGCATCGGACGGGGCCGAGCCGGGGATCCGGACCGGGACCGAACGCACGGACGAGTTCCCACCGGCGGCCGAACGCAAAGCCGAGACCGAACCCGAAGGCGAGACCGAACCCGAAGCCGAACCCGAACCCGAAGCCGAGTCCGAAGCCGAGACCGTACCGGCGGCCGAGGCCCCACCGGGACCCGTCGTGGAGCCGCCGAACGATCTGGCATCGCTGTGGACGGCCGATGTCGAACTGCTACTCGCCGAGCGGGCGGCGGCGAACGAGCCGGAACACATCGAGGTGCCGTTGCCGGAACGCCTGACGGTGTCCGATGTGGTGACGCTGACCGGCGATCCGCAGGCGCTGGCCCGTCGGTTGCGCCGGCCGCTGCCACAACAGCCGGCGCGGCAGGCCCGGCGCGGTACGTCGTTCCACGAATGGCTGGAACAGCGGTGGGCCGCCGAGAGCCTGCTCGACATCGAGGATCTGCCCGGCGCGGCGGACGAGCTCACCGATGCGGCCGAGCTGGCCGAGCTCAAGCAGGCGTTCGAGCGCAGCCCGTGGGCCGACCGTACCCCGATCGCGGTCGAGGTAGGTTTCGAGATGTCGCTGGGCGGACGGGTGATTCGGGGCCGGATGGACGCGGTGTTCGCCGAGCCGGACGGCGGCTACACCGTGGTGGACTGGAAGACCGGCCGGCCGCCGACCGGCCGGCGGGCCGAGGTGCAGGCGGTGCAGTTGGCGCTGTACCGGTTGGCCTGGGCGGCGTTGCGCGGGCTGCCGGACTCCGAAATCGGCCGGGTGGGGGCGGCGTTCCACTACGTCGGTGCCGGGGTGACCGTGTCGCCGGCCAACCTGCTGGATGCCGACCAGCTCCGACAATTGATCAATTCCGACCGCGGTATCCCGGCTGCAGCCGGCACCGATTAGCCTGGCCGGGTGACCACCGACGTCCGCATCGAGAACGGCACCGTGAACCCGATCCGCGCTTACGTCAGCGAGCATCGAACCGACCTGCTCAGCTACCTGGACGCCTGGCTGCGGATCAAGGGCATCAGCGCCCAGCCGGAGCATCACCCCGACGTGCTCGCCAGCGCCCAATGGCTGGCCGGCACCCTGACCCAGGTCGGCTTTCCCACCGTGGAGATCTGGCCGGTGGCCGACGGACTGCCGACCGTCTACGCGGAATGGCCGGCGGCCGAGCCGGACGCCCCCACCGTGCTGGTCTACGGCCATCACGACGTCCAGCCGGTGGATCCCATCGAACTCTGGCAGACCGACCCGTTCGACCCCACCGTGGACGGGGATCTGCTGCGTGCCCGCGGTGCCTCCGACGACAAGGGGCAGTTGCTGTTCCACCTGCTCGGATTGCAGGCGCACCTCGCGGTGACCGGGCGCAGCACGCCGGCGGTGAGCCTGAAGTTCCTGATCGAGGGCGAGGAGGAGTCCGGCTCGCCGCACTTCGGGAACATCCTGCGCGAGCACCGGGACCGGCTGGACTGTGACGTCGTGGTGATCACCGACACCGGCATGCTGGCCGAGAACGTTCCCAGCACGGTGACCGGCATGCGCGGCATGGCGACCGGCACGGTCCACTACCACGGGCCGGACCTGGACCTGCACTCCGGCTCGTTCGGCGGTGCGGTGCCGAACCCGGCCACCGCGGTGGCCCGGCTGGCGGCGGCGCTGCACGACGAGAACGGCCGGGTGCAGATACCAGGCTTCTACGACGACGTGCTGGAACTGACCGATCTGGAACGGCAACTGTTCGCCAAGGTGCCGTTCTCTCAAGCGGACTTCCTGGCCACCAGCAAGTCCCGGGCGCTGACCGGCGAGGCCGGCTACAGCACGCTGGAGCGGCTGGGCGCCCGGCCCACCGCCGAGGTCAACGGCATCGGCGGCGGCTACCAGGGCGCCGGCAGCAAGACCATCGTGCCGAGCGACGCGCTGGTCAAGCTGTCCTTCCGGCTGGTGGCGAACCAGAATCCGCAGAAGATCATGGCCGCGGTCGAGCAATTCGTCGCCGACCACACCCCGGCCGGGATCGAGCACCGGATCAGCTGGGAGGGTCCGGGCGTCGAAGCCTGTCTGGTCAGCATCGAAAGCCCTGCCTACCAGGCGCTGACCCGGGCGATCGGCCAGGCGTTCGACACCGACCTGGTGCTGCCGACCCGCGAGGGTGGCTCCGGGCCGGAGGCGCTGATCCAGCAACTGCTCGGTGCGCCGATGGTGTTCCTCGGCGTCGGGCTGCCGGACGACCAGATCCATGCGCCGAACGAGAAGGTCAGCCTGCCGATGCTGTACCGGGGCGCCGAGGCGGCGGCTCACCTGTGGGCGGAGTTCGCGGCGCTCGGCGTCGCCGGCCTGGCCGGATAACGGCGCCCCGGGCGACAGTCGCGCCGAACCAGCGCAGCGATTCGAGCTGACAGCGTCAGCAAGTCGCGCCGAACCAGCGCAGCGATTCGAGCTGACAGCGTCAGCGAATCGCGCGAACCGGCCCGCTGCGACGGCTGAGCTGCCCACCGAGCAAGCCGTACGGCCGGGCGCGGCGACTGCCGAGGGGCCGGATTCGTTAGGGTAATCAAGTGCCCACAACCGAATCGCTGACCGCGTCGCTGCCGTCGCTTTCCTTCGAACTGCACCACCACACGTTGCGCAACGGCCTACGGGTCGTGCTGGCCCCGGACGCGAGCGCGCCGGTGATCGGCATCGGCCTGGTGTACGACGTCGGCTTCCGGTCCGAGCCGCAGGGACGCACTGGCTTCGCCCACCTGTTCGAGCACTTGATGTTCCAGGGTTCGGCGAACCTGCAGAAGCTGGAGCACTTCCGCTACGTGCAGGCCTCCGGCGGCATCTTCAACGGCAGCACGCATTTGGATTACACCAACTACTACGAGGCGCTGCCCTCGCACGCCCTCGAGCGCGGGCTGTTCCTGGAAGCCGACCGGATGCGCTCGCCGCGGATCACCCCGGAGAACCTGCAGAACCAGATCGACGTGGTGAAGGAGGAGATCCGGGTCAACGTGCTGAACCGGCCGTACGGTGGCTTCCCCTGGCTGATGCTGCCGCAGGTGCTGTACCGCACTTTCCCCAACGCGCACAACGGGTACGGCGGCTTCGAGGATCTGAACAGCGCCACCGTGGACGACGCGGCCGAGTTCTTCGACACCTACTACGCCCCGTCCAACGCGGTGTTGTCGGTGGCCGGTGACATCGATCCGGACCAGGCCATGGAGCTGATCGAGTCGCATTTCGGCGGCCTGCGCAGGCGCAAGCGGCCGACCCGGCCGGACTTCGCCGAGCCGGCCCCGGACGGCGAGCGGCGGGGGGTGCACCAGGACCCGATGGCTCCGCTGCCCGCGGTGGCGATCGGCTACCGGCTGCCGAATCCGAACGCCGATCTGCGGGTGTACCTGGCCTCGGTGCTGCTCGCCGAGATCCTGGCCGAGGGGGATGCCGCCCGGTTGCAGCGCTCGCTGGTGCAGGCGCGCGGCCTGGTCAACGACGTCAGCGCCTACCTCGGTACGTTCGGGGATCCGCTGGAGGAGCGCGATCCGACCCGGCTGAACATCACCGCCCGGTACTCCCGTGGGGTCGACACCGACACCGTGCTCGCCGCCGTCGACGGGGAGCTGGACCGGCTGGCCGCCGACGGCCCGGAGCCGGCCGAGCTGGACCGGGTGAAGGTCCGGCTGGCCTCGATCCTGTTCCGGGAACTCGACCAGGTGGTCAACCGCAGCCTGGAATTCGCCAAGTTCCAGACCGTCTTCGACGATGCCTCGCTCATCCTGCGGCTGCCGGAGCTGTTGGCCGAGGTCACCGAAGCCGAGGTTCAGGCAGCGGCCGGACGACTACGACCGGACAGCCGAGCGGTGGTCGAGCTGGTGCCCGGAGCCGGCCGATGACCCCGCAGCCGACGCAGCAGGCCGCGAAGACGGCGCAGCAGGCCGCGAAGACGACCGCCCGTACCGCCAACGGAAACCGGAACGCAGCTGACCCGCTGCTGCCGGTGCCCGGCCTGGCCGCGCCCCGGCGCCCGAAGCGGGTACGGATCAGCGAGCGCACGCTGCCGTCCGGGCTGCGGGTGGTTGCCGTGCGCCGGCCGACCGTGCCGATGGTCGAGGTACGGCTGTGGGTGCCGTTCTTCTCCACCAAGCCGACCCACCAGGCCCGCTCGTCGCTGCTGGCCGCAACCATGGTCACCGGCACCGCCAACCGCAACCGGGTGGAGCTGGCCACCGCGTTCGGCGCGCTGGGCGCGGAGCTGACCGTGGGCGTCGACCCGGATCGGCTGATGCTGTCCAGCTCGGCGCTGGCCACCGAACTGCCGCCCCTGCTCGGCCTGATCGCCGAGGTGGTGACCGGCGCCCGGTACCCGTCCGGCGAGGTGGCCCGTGAGCGGACCCGGCTGGCCGACCGGATCCGGGTGTCCCGTTCACAGGCCGGTTCGCAGTCCGCCGAGGCGCTGGCGCGCCGGCTGGCGCCGGGGCATCCGTACGGCGTCACGTTGCCGACCGAGGAGCAGATCCACGCGACCACCGCTGGGCAGCTGCGGGCACTGCATGCCGGCCTGGTCCGGCCGGACGGCGCTTTGCTGGTGCTGGTCGGCGACCTCAGCCCGGCCCGGGCGCTGGCCGCCGCCGAGCGGGCGCTGGCCGACTGGACGGGCAGCCCGGCGCTGTCCCGGGCGGTGCCGGTGCCCGAGGTGCACGCCCAGCCGCTGCAGGTGGTGCACCGGCCGGGCTCGGTGCAGACGTCGTTCCGGTTCGGTGGGACGGCCCTGCCGCGCAGCCACCCGTCCTACCCGGCGCTGCAGTTGGCGAACCTGGCCTTCGGCGGCTACTTCTCCTCCCGGTGGGTGGAGAACATCCGCGAGCACAAGGGCTATTCGTACTCGCCGCGCAGCGTGCTGGAGCACGCCCAGCTCGGCTCGACGTTCCAGGCGGCGGCCGACGTGGCCACCGAGGTGACCGCCGCGGCGGTGCTGGAGACGTTCTACGAACTCGGCCGGATCGCCTCGGTGCCGATCACCCCGGCCGAGCTGGACTCCGCCCAGCAGTACGCGATCGGCAGCCTGGCGCTGTCCACCGCGACCCAGGCCGGCCTGGCCAACCAGATCACCGCGCTGCTCAGCACCGGGCTGGACGTGGACTGGCTGATCGAGCACCCGGCTCGGCTGCTCAAGGTCACCGCCGAACAGGTGACCGAGGCTGCCGCACAGTTCCTGGCACCGCGCCGGCTGGTCGGCGTCGCGGTGGGCGATGCCGAGTTGATCTCCGGACGGCTGTCGGCGATCACCGAGATCGAGTGACGGCGAGCGCCGGCCGGCCGTCGCCCGACCCCTGGGCGGTTCCGGACACGCCGCTGCTGGCCAGGTCCGCGCATGCCAGGCTGGCCGAACGCCGCGCCGACCAGCAGTTCCTGGACGAGGGATGGGCGGCATCGAGCAGCCGGGTGCTGCTGGTGTCGCCGTCCGGCACGGTGGCCGTGACCGGCGGGGCCGATCAACCGAACCTGGTGCTGCTGCCGCCGCACCGGGTGACCCATCCGGGCGTCCGGGTGTTCCTCGGCGCGGCGGGCGGCACGCTGTATTTCGCGCTGCTGGCCAGCGCGTCGGTCGATGACGCCGGCTGGCGGACGCTGCGCGAGGTCGGCGCGCACCTGACCGACCTGGAGGTCGGCCTGCTCACCAGCGCGGTGGCGTTGCAGGCCTGGCATCGCCGGCACCCGCGCTGTCCCCGGTGCGGCGCCGCGACCGAGGTCGCGCAGGCCGGCTGGACCAGGCTCTGCCCGGTGGACGGCTCGGAGCACTTCCCGCGCACCGACCCGGCGGTGATCATGCTGGTGCACGACGGGGCGGGGCATTGCATCCTGGCCCGCGGCCCGGACTGGAAGCCGGGGCGGATGTCGGTGCTGGCCGGGTTCGTCGAGGCCGGCGAGTCGGCCGAGGCAGCCGTCGCCCGGGAGGTCCGCGAGGAGGTGGGAATCGCGATCCGGGACATCCGGTACGCCGGCTCGCAGCCGCACCCGTTCCCGGCCTCGTTGATGCTGGGGTTCAGCGCGCGGCTGGACGGCGACCCCACCCTGCGCATCGACGGCAGCGAGATCGTGGAAGCGGGCTGGTTCAGCCGGGCCGAGGTCCGCCGCACCGCCGACTGGGGCGCCGAAGGCCTCGCGGATCCGGCTGGCGCCCCGACGTTGCGCGGGCTGCCCTCGACCATGTCGATCGCCCGGCAGTTGATCAACAGCTGGCTGGCCGCCGAGGACTGAAAGCGCCGAGACCGAAAGCGCCGAGACCGAAAGCGCCGAGGGCTGAAAGCGCCGAGGACTGACTACTCAGCACCGCTCGCGCACCAGCAGGGCCGGGTGCCGCGGATCGTCGTACCGGATCACCACGTCGGCGGTGCCGGCCGGATCGACCTCCAGGTCGTACCGGTCGAAGGCGGGCAGGGTCCACTGCAGTTCCTCCGGGATGAGCCGCTTGCGCGCCTGCCGGCTGACCGCGAGATGCACCGTCAGGTCGAACGGCAGGCCGGCCGACAGCAGCAGCTCGCCGCGTACCAGCAACACCCCGGCGGCCGGTAGCGGCACCGGCGTGGCCCGGGTCGACCGGTTGGTCACCGGATCCCGCAGCGACGGCAGGTAGTCGCCGCGGGTCACCACCGGATCCAGCACCTCGCGGCGTAGCGCCGCGGCGTCCAGCCAGCCGTGGTAGAAGGATTCGAGGTCGGTCCGGCCGTACTCCAGCCGCAGTGAGGCGTCCCGGTAGAAGTTGCTGGCATCGATCAGCGCCACCGGACGGGCGGCGGCCTGCAGGCAGGCGGTGAGCAACGCGATCGGCACGGACAGGTCGGCGCTGGCCGGACCGTCCAGCGCAACCCGCAGCACCGCGGCCTCGGGGTGGCGCTGGTCGCAGAGTTCGGCCAGCCGGACGGCGAGCAGCTCCGGGGTGACCGGGGTGAACCGGCTCACCGGCGGCTCATGCCAGCGTGGCGAGCTTCTCCCGCACCTGGGCCACACTCGGGTTGGTCAGCGCGGTGCCGTCGGCGAACTCCAGGGTCGGTACGGTCTGGTTGCCGCCGTTGACCAGCATCACCCGCTCGGCGGCCTGCTCGTCGGATTCGATGTCGACCTCGGTGAATCCGATGCCGACGCTGGTCAGCCCGTGCTTGAGCCGGTAGCAGTAGCCACACCAGCTCGTGGTGTACATGGTGACCGATGCGGTCATGTCGGATCCTCACTGGTCGACGCTGTTTTGTGCTGCATCCTCGTCAACGAGCCGGGGGCCGCGAGGTGTTCCCGGGCGCTCGGGTCCGGCCGGAAAAGGTGGCCCGGATCGCACCGGCCGCACGCTGACGCGGGGCCGGGCCCGAACTGTCGGAGCGCCTTGGCAGGATGGCAGTCGTGACCGAACCGGACCTCTCGCCAGCCGCTCGACGGGCGTTGGCCGGGCTGGATCCGGAGCAGCGCGCGGCCGCGCTGGCGGTACGCGGGCCGGTCTGCATCCTGGCCGGCGCCGGCACCGGCAAGACCCGGGCGATCACCCACCGGATCGCCTACGCGGTGGCCACCGCCACGGTCCCCGCCGAGAACGTCCTCGCGGTGACGTTCACCGCCCGGGCGGCCGGCGAGCTGCGCACCCGGCTGCGGCTGCTGGGCGCGGTGGGTGTGCAGGCCCGGACGTTCCACGCCGCCGCGCTGCGGCAGCTGAGTTACTTCGCACCGCAGATCCTGGGCGGCTCGCTGCCATCGGTGACGGACAACCCGATCCGGTGGGTGTCCCAGGCGGCGAACCGGCTGCGGATGCGTACCGACCGGGCGGAGCTGCGGGACCTGGCCGCCGAGATCGACTGGGCGAAGTCGTCGCTGGTGACCCCGCAGGACTACCCGGCCGCCGCCATCCGGGCCAACCGCGGCATCTCGGTACCTGCCGGCCGGGTCGCCGAGGTCTACGCCGGGTACGAGGAGGCCAAGCGACGTAACAACGAGGTCGACTTCGCCGACCTGTTGCTGATCATGGCCGGCGCGCTGGAGGAGGTGCCGGAGGTCGCCCGAGCGGTGCGGGCCCAGTACCGGTACTTCGTGATCGACGAGTACCAGGACGTATCACCGCTGCAGCAGCGGCTGCTGGACGGCTGGCTCGGCGGCCGGCAGGACCTGTGCGTGGTGGGCGATGCCAACCAGACCATCTATTCCTTCGCCGGTGCCCGGC
>DASUAC010000502.1:0-8037 GCA_035763985.1 Jatrophihabitans sp.
AGCGTCTGGTGCACGGTGCGCGCCTCCGGATCGCTCGGGTTGGCGGTGCCGATCGCCTCCATGATGTCCAGCTCGCCGTCGCCGGGACCGGTGTCCGGACGCATCCAGAACGCCGGCCACAGGCCTTGCGAGCTGCCCGGCGTCAGCGGCAGCTTGGCCCGGATCTCGAACCGGCCCTCGTGCCAGGACGCCTTGCCCTTGGTGCTGATCATCGCCGAGCTGTAGTCCCGGCCGTTCGGGAATCGCTCGTCGCTGTCGCCGCACACCAGCGGTGTGCTCTCCCGGGCCGCGGTCAGGCTGAGCTGGCCGCCGGCCACCCGCACGTTGGCCGGCCGGTTCATCAGGCAGGCCAGTTCGTGGTTGCCGTCGCCGAACGTGGAATGGTTCTCGACCTGCCACTTCGCGGTATCCAGCCGGGTGCCGGAGAACTCGTCGGACCAGGCAAGCTGCCAGCCGGGACGGAAGTGGTACCAGAGGCCACCGGCGACGGCCGCCACCACCAGCACGCAGACCAGCACCAGGGACACTTGGCGTCGCCTGGCCCGCTCGCCGCGCCGGGCGAGCGTGCTAGTCACCGTCGCATCCCAGCCGGATCACCTCGTACGCGAAAATGCTCGTGGTCCGGCCGATGCGGCCGGACCACGAGCTTATGCCATTCCTGCCCGGAGCTACTTCTGATACACCCGGACGTAGTCGACCACGTAGTCGCTGGCCCCGATCGGGGTGCTGCTGACCGGCATCCCGTAGTACGCGGGCATCGAGCCGCCGACCTGCAGGTTCAGCCGGATGTTCAGCGGCGAGTTGAAGGTGGGGTCCAGCCAGGACAGCTGGGTCTGGGTGACCGAGAAGACCAGCCGGTTGTCGACGTACCACTTCATGTAGCCCGGCTCCCGGTCCACCGCGTAGGTGTGCCAGTCGGCGTTGCTGCCGCTGGGCAGCGTGTCCTCGTGGCCGGCCTTGCCCATGCCGCCGTTGGTGGACTGGTGCACGGTCTGCACGGTCTTGTTGTTCAGCCCGCCGACCGCCTCCATGATGTCCAGCTCACCCAGGCCGATGTCGTTGCGCAGCCAGAACGCCGGCCACATGCCCTGCGCGGTGGGCAGCTTGGCCCGCATCTCGATCCAGCCGTACTGCCAGGACTCCTTGCCGATCGTGTCGAGGTAGCCGGAGGTGTACTGCCGGGTGGTGCCGTAGGCGGTGTAGGTCTCCTTGATCGCCCGGATGGTCAGGGTGCCGTTGGAGAGGAACACGTTCTGCGGCCGCGAGGTGTCGATGGACTGCTCGTTGTTCGCCCAGCTGTTGTTGCGGACGTTCCACTTGGCGGTGTTCAGCGAGTTGAAGTCGTCCGACCACACCAGGTGGTAGCCGGCCGGGCCGGTCGGCGCCGGGGTCGGCGTCGGCGTCGGGCTGGGCGCCGGGGTGCTCGAGCTGATCGGCGGCGGCTGGTGGGCGCTGGTCACCGGGGCGCTCGGCGTGTAGTCCGGGGTGGTCGGCGCGATGCTGCTCGGCACCGCGCTGGTCACCGGCACCGAGGTCGATGGCAGCGCCGGGCTGCTGGCGCTGCTCGAACCCGGGCCCGAGGTCTGCACCAGGCTGGGCTCGCTGATGAACAGGCTCTTGCCCTTCGGCAGCTGCCAGGCCAGCACGTTGAAGTCGATGCTGGAGACCCCGGTCACGGCGGTGTAGGTGGTGCTGACGTAGTACCAGGATGTGGTGCGCAGCCAGGCGCTGCCCTGCTTGCTGCCGTGCAGGGTGGAGCCCTGGTACTCATCATCCGGGCGCCGGCGGTGAGCCCGGGGGCGTCGGTGCTGACCCAGGCGCCGGCCAGGTAGCTGGCACCGGCCACCGTGGTGGCCACCGTGTTCAGCCGGTCGTTCAACGCCAGCGTCATGGCGCCGGCGGAGTTGTTGAGCAGCCGGATCGCCCGGTGGCCGTTGTGGCCGTTGGCGATGGAGAGGCTGCCGCCCGCGGTGGTGGTCCAGTTGGCGGTGCCGGTCAGGAAGGCCGGATCCCGCACCAGGTTGGCACTGGTCGCGGCGACGCCGCCGGAGGTTTCGATCACCCCGATCGCGGCCGCGGTGGCTATCGCCATGACGGTCGCCCCCACGACCGTCCGTCTTTTCGAGTTCAAGGTCAGAGCGCCGTGTCGACCCATGGTGCTGATCACTCCTAGTAGTCGGTTACCGCTTCTATCGACAGGCCGATTACGGAGTTGAGTCGTCCGATCACGCAGCGTGAGAGCAACCTCTCACCTCCCTGAAATTACAGGCTTGTAGGGGGCTCCCGGCATTGGGCGCGACCATATAGCCACAGGGTCAGGGCGGACGCAAACACCTCGGCCGGGCAGCACACCGCGTGTCAACGGCGGCCCGGCCGGGCTGGAATGATTACCTACAGTAACTTAACATCGGGCAGGCAGCGCCGCCCGGTCTCGAATCAAGCACTGGACGGTTACGGTTCGGACACCGTTCGGGGGTGCTCCGCCGTCGGGATTCCGGGCCGTCCGGCCGTGGCCGGCGATCTTCGTACCCACCCCGCCGCAGCGTTCTGAGGTGATCTTACCGATATTGCCGCTGCAAAACAGGCAGATATGTCAAGCTCGCCACGCCGATACAAGGCTATTAGAAGTATCACAATCGCGGCCGGGCACGGACGGCCTCGGAATCGCCCTGCCGAACAGCGCGAGGCTGCGGGGACGAGCCGTCGAGCTCGTCCCCGCAGCCTCGCCCCGGGTCTGCCGCCGGACTACCGAGGGTTACCGCAGCCCGGTCACCGGCACGCCGATCAGCTGATCGACAGGTTGTCGAAGTTGACCGCCTTGTCCCCCACGTTGCTGGCCGCCCGCACCTGGGCGATGAACAGCTGCCCCGGCGCGGTGATGTCCGAGTCGGTGAGGGTGGTCGTCCAGCCGGTCGGTTCGGCGGCCCCGTCGGCCCAGATCTTGAACTGGATGGTCGAACCGGCCACCCGCAGCCGCAACCACTGCTTGCCGGTGGTCACCGCCTGCCCGCCCGCGATGTTCTGCAGGGTGGTGAGCGTGCCGTTGACGTTCTTCAGCACCGACACGGTGCCCGAGTTCGACTGCAGCTGGATGCCGTAGCCGGTCTTCGGCCGGTAGGCGTTCTGCCAGCCGCCGGAACCCCGCAGGAACACGCTCAGGTAGCTCGCCGCGGTGTTGGACGACCACTGGAACGAGGTCACCAGGTCGCTGTCCACCCGGTTGGCCAGCCCGGTCAGCTGGGCCCGGCCGTAGTTACCGGAGGCATCGCTGACCAGCAGCCGGCCGGTGCCCGACTGGGTGTCGATGGTCGCGCCGGTCCCGCTGGTGGTCCAGGCGGCCGGCCACGGCGCGCCGTTGGCGTCCGGCCAGGTCTCGGTGAACGCCGCAGTGGTTGCCGGGCTGGTGCTGGCCAGCACCGCGTTGCTGTCCGGGCCGACGTTGCCCGAGGCGTCCACCGCACGCACCGTGTAGGTGTAGGTGGTGCCCGCCGCCAGGCCGGTGTCGGTGTAGTTCAGATCGCCGGTGTTGCCGACCACGGTGCCGCCCCGGACGATCTGGTACCCACTGACCGAGCGGTCGTCGGTGGCCGCCGACCAGGCCAGCGAGATGGCGCTGGTGGTGGCCCCGGTCTGGGTCAGGCTGCCGGGCGCGCTGGGCGGCGTGGTGTCCGCCGGCACGTTCACCGTGACCGTGCTGGAGCTGCCGGTGTTGCCGGCCCCGTCGTGGGCCACCGCCTGCAGGGTGTGGCTGCCCACCGTGTCCGCGTTCCAGGTGAAGCTGTACGGCGCGGTGCTGGAGCTGGCGACCACGCCGCCGTCGACCAGCAGATCCACCGAGGCCACCGCCCGGTCGTCCGAGGCGGTCACGTTCACCGTGACCGGCCCGTAGACCGTGCTGCCGGTGGCCGGCGAGGTGATGGACGCGGTCGGCGGCACGTTGTCCGGCCCGGACGCGGTCACCATCGCGGTGGTCGCCGACCGGTTGCCGGCGGTGTCGATCGCCCGCACCCAGTAATTGGCCGGGTAGTCCGGCGACGGGTCGATGTAGGACAGGCCGGTGGTGGTGGCGATCACCCGGTCGCCGCGCAGCACCTCGTACTTCACCGAGCCGGAGTCGTCGGTCGCCGCGGTCCAGGACAGCTTCACCCCGGTGCCGGACGGCGCGAGCTGCAGGTTGCCCGGCACGGTCGGCGCCTGCGAGTCCCGCGGGCAGAACTTGCCGAAGCCGCCGAGCCATTCGTAACCGGTGCCCATCCAGGAACCCTGCTTGAAGTCACCACCGAACCACAGGCAGCCGTTGGAGTCCGGGGTCAGTTCCCAGCCACCGATGCCGGACCGGGTGTCCAGCGCGATCGGGTAGAACTCCGGCAGGTACTGGCCGGTGTTCTCGTCCCAGGCCCCGATGTACTGGATGTTGTTGACGTCGGAGGCGTACGGGATCGGGTTGGAGTAGTTCAGGTCGCCGGAGTATGCGTAGTTGCCGCAGTGGCAACTGGCGTACACCACGCCGTTGAGGATGCCGATCGCCTGGATGTCGCCGCCGGACCGGAAGATGTTCGAGCTCTGCAGGGTGA
The DNA here is from genome assembly GCA_035763985.1 of Jatrophihabitans sp. GTDB lineage: Bacteria > Actinomycetota > Actinomycetes > Mycobacteriales > Jatrophihabitantaceae > Jatrophihabitans_A. The sequence goes on from DASUAC010000502.1 coordinate 4,575, forward strand.
AGCTGGCCCGGTCGTACTGGCCGAGGATGTGCTCGGCGCCGCCCTCCCAGACCTGGTTGCCGTCCTCCTTGATCGCCTGCTGGTAGGTCGCGGTGCCCGAACCGGTGCTCGGCACGAACTTGCCCAGGCCGGGCACCAGCGCCGCGCCGGCCGCGGTGCTGACGACGGCCACGTTCGGCGAGGAGGCGCCGTTGACGTTGTTGAAGTAGCCGGAGAAGTAGACCCGGTCACCCTGCGCGCTGGCGTCCAGCTCGATGACCGAGCCGTCGAAGTTGGGCTTCCAGGTGCCGTCCGGCTTGCCGTCGGAGACCCGCAGCCGGGCCGCCCGGCCGACCGTGACCGGGCCGGTCAGCGGGTTGCCGCCGCTGACCCGGTTGAACCGGCCGCCGATGTAGAGCCAGCCGTCCTGGTAGTCGATGGCGCGTACCTGGGCCGGCAGCCCGTCGGTGCTGACCCATTGCACCGAGGCGTTCCAGCCGGGCACCTCGGCGCCGGTGACCGGATCCACCTCGGCGAGGCCGACCGCGTTCGTGTCGCCGTCCACGCTGGTGAACTCACCGCCGACCACCAGCTTGCCGTCCGGGGTGGCCTGCAGATCCCAGACCTGGCCGTTCAGGGCCGGCCGGAAGCTGGACAGCCATTCGCCGGTGTTGACGTCGAAACCGGCCAGCCAGGGCTGGGCGATCTTCTCGTCCGGGGTGGGGTTGGCGCCCTTCTGCACGTACTGGAAGGCACCGCCGACGTACATGATGTTGCCGATCTGGGCGAACGTCTCGGCCTCCATCTTCAGCTCGCTGGCCGAGCCGACGATGCCGGTGACGCCCCACGGCGTGTTCGGCGAGGTCTCCGAGCTCATCATCGGCCGGATGGTGCTGGCCGGCGCGCCGCCGGCCGGGATCGCCGGGTAGCTCACCGAGGTCAGCTTCGGCCGCAGGAAGACCTGGCTGAACGCCAGCGCCGACTTCTCGGTGCTGTACGTCCACAGGTAGCTGGTGGAGTTGTTCTGCCCGGCGATCTGGTTGCCGTAGGCGAAGCCCATCTTGTAGTTGTGGGTCTGCGCCTCGCTGGTGGTCAGCCGCAGGTAGCTCTGGTTGCTGCCGCTCGCCCAGGACGAGGTGTTGCCGGAGCCGTAGCTGACACCGTCCACCTTGATGCTGGAGAACAACACCCCGCCGCCGATGGCCCAGGTCCAGTTGGCCCGGTTGGACGGCATGATCCGCATCTCCTGCCAGGTGGAGCCGGCGATGTCCTTGGCCCGTCGCACCCGGATGCCGTCCGCCAGCGCGTCCACCCGGCCACCGCCGAGCAGGCCCTGCACGGTGCCGGCCGGCAGCGTGTCCGGCGCGAAGGCGGCCGTACCGGTCGGCGTGTTACGCAGATCCGCGATGCTGCCCTGGCCGTTGTAGTTCCAGGTCCAGCCTTCCCGGCCGCGGCCGATCAGCACCCAGCCACCACCGTCGGTGGTCTGGTCGCAGTAGAACTGCTGCGGCGCCACCAGCTGCGGCGTCTGCAGCCAGTACACGCCGTCCGGGCTGCTCGGGTTGAGCTGCTTGATCGCCCAGCAGGAGGGCGCGGCCTGCGCCGCGGCGGAGCCGTCCAACGGAGCCGAGGCGGCGCTGACCGGCCCGGCTGCCTGCACGATTCCCACCAACGCGGCGGCCGCCAGGCCCACCGTCACGGCCAGCGCCTTGCCGCGGGCCCACCGGCCCGCAGCCGGCTGTGCGCTGTGCTGACTGTCTGACATTGCTTCCTCGGATTCTTTCAATGCCTTGCTACTGCTGGGAAATATGTTCTGCGCGGTGGTGTGGTGCCGACCTCGCCGCTACGGCGCGGCCCGGATGGTGAGGTCGTCGAACGCGACGGATCTGCTGCCGACGTTGGTGCTGCCCCGGTTCAGCGACAGGAACAGCTGACCCGGCGCGGTGACATCGGTGTCGGTGCTGGTCGCGGTCCAGGTAGTGGGTTCGGTGCTGCCGTCGGTCCAGATCTTGAACTGGATGGTGGAGCCGCTGACCCGCAGCCGCAGCCACTGCTTGGCGGTGCTCACCTGCTGCGCGCCGGTCACCGTGGCGAGGTTGGTTGCGGTGCCGTTGACGTCCTTCTGCAGCACCACGGTGCCCGAATTGGACTGCAGCTCCAGGCCGTAGCCGTTCTTCGGGCGGTAGGCGTTCTGCCAGCCGCCGGAGCCGCGCAGGTAGACGCTGAGGTAGCTCACCGCGCCGGTGGACGACCACTGGAACGAGGTCAGCAGCTCGGTGTCGGACTGGTTGGCCAACCCGGTCAGCTGTGCCCGGGCCCAGGCGCCGGCCACGTCGGCGTTCGCGATCCGGCCCGCGCCGGAGGAGGTGTCCACCGTGCCGTTGCTGTTGCTGGTGGTCCAGGCGGCCGGCCAGGCCGAGCCGTCGGCGCCCGGCCAGGTCTCGGAGAACAGCACCGGGTTGTTCGCGCTGGTGGTCACCGACAGCGGTGCGGTGTCCGGGCCGACGTTGCCGGTGGCATCCACCGCGTGCACGGTGTAGCTGTAGCTGGTGCTCGGCGTCAGCCCGGTATCGGTGTAGGTGGTGTCACCGGTGGAGCCGACCACCGTGCCGTCCCGCACGATCTGGTAGCCGCCGACGGCCCGGTCGTCAGTGGCCGCGGTCCAGCTCAGCGTCACCGAGTTCGCGGTGACGTTGGACGAGCTGAGCGGGCCCGGCGCGCTCGGCGGGGTGGTGTCGGCCGGCACCGTGACGCTCACCGGCGTCGAGGAGCCGGTGTTGCCGGCCGCGTCGGCGGCCACCGTCTGCAGCGTGTGGTTGCCGACGGCGGTGGCGTTCCAGCTGAACGTGTACGGCGCGCTGGTGTCGGTGCCCACCGTGCTGCCGTCCACCAGCAGCGACACCGAGGTCACTCCGGTGTCGTCGGAGGCGGTGGCGGTCACCGTGGTGGGCCCGTACACCGAACTGCCGTCGGCGGGCGAGCTGATCGCGGTGGTCGGCGGCGTCGTGTCCGGCACCGTCACGGTGACGTGCACGTCGGCGGAGCTGCCGGTGTTGCCGGCCGCATCGTGGGCCACCGTACGCAGGGTGTGCGAGCCGGCCGTCGCGGTCCAGTTGAAGTTGTACGGCGCGGCGGTGTCGGTGGCCACGGTGCTGCCGTCCACCTGCAGGTCGACCGCGGTCACGCCGACGTTGTCCGAGGCGGTCGCGGTGACCGGCACGGTGCCGGCGGACACCGTCGAGCCGTCGGCCGGCGAGCTGATCGCGGTGGTCGGCGGCGCGATGTCCGGGCCGCTACGGCCGGAGGCGGTGTAGTGCGCGTCGATCTGGGCCGGGGTCAGCGGACCGTCGTACACCGCCACCTCGTCGATCGTGCCGGCGAGGTAGGCGCTGGCCGGCTTGTTCGGCCAGGCGTTCAGGTTGTCCCCGCCGACCCGCCAGTAGCCGTTGTAGGCCTGGTTGCCGGTCACTCCGTTGCTGCCGAT
>DASUAC010000503.1:0-2837 GCA_035763985.1 Jatrophihabitans sp.
AGCTGGCCGATGCCGGGGTGATCGCCGAGGGCCCGGTGCTCGACTGCGTCGAGTACCGGGCCGCGCTGTGGCTGCACGCCGAACCGTTGCTGCGCCACCAGCTCGGCACCGCGGTGCTCGCCCCGCTGCTGCGGCAGCCACCGCACACCCGCCGGATCCTGGCCGAGACCATGCTGGCCTGGCTGGAGACCCGGGGGAGTGCACCGGCGCTCGCCGTCCGGCTGGGCAAGCACGCCCAGACGGTTCGCTACCGGCTGCGGCGGTTGCACGAGATCTTCGGTGCCGACCTGGCCGACGCCGAGCGCTGTTTCGAGATCTACCTGGTGCTGCGTACCGGCAGCCACCTCTGGCAGGACGGCCGGCCCGGGCCGCCGGTGAGCCGGCCGGCCGCCGATCGGGCCGAGCAGGGCGGCTGACCGGGCCGCCCGACGAGCCGGGCGGGCTGGCCCGGGCGGCTGACCAGGGCCTCGAACTGGCGCCGGTGAACCGGCTCGGCCGCCACCCGGTGCGGTCGTTGCTCCGGCTCTGCGCAAGGTTGCTGTACTACCCTCACAGCCAGTCGGCTTGGCAGATCCGTCGGTGGTCGGCAGGACGTGCACAAGGGGTCATCGCCGCATTTCGGCCCGTCGTGCGGGGCCGGTCCGGATGAGCTGCCAGGCCATCAGAAGGAGGTCATAGCAGCGCTATGAGCGACGAGGCCATCGCCGCAGCTCGCCACGCCGGGCCCGAAGGCGACAGCAAGTGAGCATCGCAGCCGCGTCAGCGGCGAGGAGCGGAGCGCGCGCGGAGCCGAGCAGAGGCATCGAAGGCGACAGCGAGAGCACGGAATCGAGGGACACGTCCTAGATGGAATCAGGCGCTGCCGTCGCGTCCGGCGCGGCTGCCGGCGAGCACGCGGCCGTCATCGTCGACTGGCAGAACCGCCGGGTTCGCCGTTCGGTCGACCTGATCCGGCTGGCCGGCCTGCTGCTGCTCGGCCTGCTGCTGCTCGGCATCGCCGTCGTCGCGCAGAACACCACGAGCGGCGCCAACGAGGATCTGGCCCGGCTGCTCGGCCGGGTACCGCACGTCTTCGTCCGGACGTTCAGCTGGCTGACCTCGTTCGGCGCGCTGGCGATCCCGATCGCGTTCATGGTGCGGGAACTGGTCCGCGGCCAGACCCGCCGGCTGATCGAGGCGCTGCTCACCGGGCTGCTCGCGATCGGGGTGATCGAGTTCGCCGACTGGCTGGTTGCCCGCTACCCGACCAGCGAGCTGCACGAGGCGCTCACCCGGGTCGGCGCGCACGGCTCGGTACGTCCGTTCGACACCTACCTGGCGGCGCTGCTGGCCTTCGCCGCGGTGGCCAGGATGGTCAGCCAGCCGCTCTGGAGCAGCCTGCTGATCGGCGTCACCGCGCTGTACGTGGTGTCGGTGTTCACCGCCGGCCAGGCCTCGATCATGTCGCTGGCGCTGAGCCTGGTGATCGGTGGCTTCGTCGGCGTGGCCGTCCGGTACGCGGCGGGCCAGGCCAGCAGCCGGCCGGACGCCGCGCAGGTGGTGGTGGCGCTGCGCGACCGCGGGTTCGGCATCGTCCGGTTCGAACGGATGCCGACCCCGCACGACACCCGGCGGGAGTACCTGGCCACCACCGAGCACGGCGAGCAGCTCGAGGTGCAGGTGCTGGACCGGGAGCTGATCGCCTCCGGCGCCGTGCACAACGTCTACCGGCTGATCCGGATCCGCAAGGAGGTCGCGCCGGCCCCGGCGCTGTCGCTGGAACGGGTGGCCGAGCACCGGACCGTGCTGGCGCTGGCGGTGGCCCGGGTCGAGGTGCCCATTCCGGCGCTGCTGACCGGGGTGCGCTGCGGCCCGGACGCGATCGTGCTGGTCTACGAGCATCGGGACGGCCGGCTGCTCGAGGCGCCCACCGAACGGCAGCTGGACACCGTCTGGCAGTTGACGAATCGCCTGCACCGTAACGGGATCACCCACCGAGGACTGACCGCCGGACGGATCTGCGTGGAGCCGGACGGCCGGATGTTGCTGCCGATCCCCGAGGACGGCACGGTGTTCGCCACCGAGCTGCGGGTGGCGCTGGACCGGGTGCAGCTGCTGGTCAGCACCGCCCAGCTGGCCGGGGTCGAGGCCGCGGTGGCCAGCGCCCGGCGGATGTTGGCGCCGGACGAACTGGCCGGCACCGTGCCGCTGCTGCAGCCGATCGCGCTGACCCAGGAGACCCGCGCCGCGCTGCACGGTGACCACCACCTGATCGAGGCGGTGCGCGAGGCGGTGCAGGCACTCGGCACCACCGCCGCGCCGGAACCGATCCGGGTGGAACGGGTCCGGCCGCGCACCATCGTCTCGATCGCCGCGGTGCTGGTGGCCGGCTACCTGATCGTCGGCCAGCTCAGCTCGGTCCCGATCGGCCAGGTGCTGTCCACCGCCCGGCTGCGCTGGCTGCCGCTGGTGCTGCTCGCCTCGGCGGCGAGCTACCTGGCGTCCTCGCTGTCGCTGATGGGGTACGTCCGGGAGCGGCTGTCGTTCACCCGGACCGCCCTGGTGCAGCTGGCCGCCTCGTTCGCCGGCTTCGTCACGCCGCCGTCGGTCGGTGGCCTCGCGGTGAACATCCGCTACCTGCGCAAGTCCGAGGTGAGCATGACCGGGGCGGCAGCCAGCGTCGGCCTGTCGCAGGTGGTCAACGGCGCCTCGCACGTGCTGTTGCTGATCGCGTTCGCCGCGGCGACCGGCGCGTCCGCCCCGCACAGCCTGCCCATTCCGGGCTGGGCCTTCGGGGCGATCGGTGCGCTGGTGGCGCTGGCGGCGCTGGTGATGGCGCTGCCGGCACCGCGCCGGTG
>DASUAC010000504.1:0-5993 GCA_035763985.1 Jatrophihabitans sp.
GTCCGGGTGGGACAGGTCGACCAGCAGCGGCGGCTGGCCGAACGCCGCCGCCGTCTGCTCCACCACGTAGCACAAATCCTCGAGCACGCTGTCGTACTGGGCCGGTTGGACCAGCAGCTCGTCGACGTCCCGACGCTGATCGCTGGGTATCCGCGGCCGCTTGGTGCCCGAGCCGTCGACGTCCAGCTTGAGGTCGTCCCGGGCACCGGAGATGTAGCACAGCCGGGTCTGGATGGCTTCGGTGACGGCGCGGGTGAGCGCGATCTCGGCATTGAGATGGCAGCCGAAGCCGTACATCTCGGCCGGAAAGTCCTCGCTGGACACCCAGGCCAGGAAGCACGGCAGCCCGGTCGGCGACGGCAGCAGCCGCACCTCGAACAGGACGTCGGCCCGGTGCAGCATCGCGCACAGCTGGTCGACCAGCGCCGAGCGCAGCGACGCCGGCTCGATGCAGCTGCCGAGTTCGCCACCGGACCGGAAGGCCGTGGTGGTCGCATCGCGTTCGATGACCTCGTACAACGCGTGCAACGCGCCTTCCACCAGCGTGTTACCGCTGGCCAGCCCGTTCGTCGATTCGAAGAACGCCGGTGGCTGCCAACCCGTCCGCTGCTCCAGGCTGAGCCGCACCACCTCGATCGGGACGAGGGTTTCCGCTCCGTCCAGCATCGATCGGGCAGCCAGCCAGTCCAGCGGAAGCCCGTCGTGGAACACGCTGGGCGTCGCCGGGGCGAGGGCGCCGACCGAGTACCCGAGGTCGCCGAGCTCCCGGCTGGCCGCCCGCCGGACCGGCGGCATGGGCTGTTCGACATGCCAGAGCTCGATCGACTCCATCATCGCCGACAGCTTCGCCAGCTCGGCCGTCATGCCCTTGCCCTGGGACACCGACAGCGTCCGGGACAGCGGCCGGATCGCCTGGTACGTGGGGATGCCGACCGTGTCGAGCTGGGTGATGTCGGCGACCCGGGTGATGCCGACCTTCGCCGCTGCCGCCCGCGCCATCGCCAGCGTGGCCGACGGCGGCCGGGCACGCCTGGTGCCGGGCAGCCGGAGCATGGACCGGTCGTCCGGGGTGGCGATCTCGGACAGATACGGATTGGCCGGCTGCGCCTCCGGACGGGGCGCCCTCAGCGACAGCGCGCCCACGTTTACCGGCTGCCCGTACGCCGGAGCCCGGATGCGGCGTCGGCCGAGCAGGTCACCGGTTCACCGCGCTGAGCACGTCGCTGGGCATGGTAGGGCCTTCCTCTCGTCGCTCACCCGGCCGGCCACCGGCGTGGCAACCGCTCACCGATGAGTCGCGGAACAAAGGAGATCGGTGCGTAGACGCCGACCCTAACGCCGGCGCGAACGACGGCAGAATCACCGCAAACCAAACTGCCGCCATGCTGCCGCTGTTCTGCCATCCGGTGACACCGTCGCGTCATTAGCATGCCGACATGGCCTTTACCAAAACCGCTTGCAGGCAGGATGAGCGAGCGGCTGTGGTGCTGGTGGACTGCGCCGGCGGCGGCGAACTGGGGTTGGTGCGAGACGCACTGGCCGGCCCGCTGGCCACCCCGGTGATCTTTCTCGAACGGGCCGAACTCACCTCACTGCCCATCGCGCTCGACCTGAGCGCCGGCCTGCTGCAGCTGGGCGACGGCCTGGTCCGGCCCGCGGTCACCTGGGTCCGGCACGGGTCCGCCTGCGCCATCGCCGCGCACGCCCAGCCGGCCGGCTCGGTCCGGTTGCTGGCGGCGGCCGGCTGGTCGGGTTTCTTCGAGCGGCTGGCCGGACTCGCCGCGGCCGCCTTGCCGGGCAACGCCCCGGCCGGGCCGGACCAGTTGCTGGACGCCGAACGGCTCGGCATCCGGGCACCCCGCACCGTGCTCAGCACCGACGTCGCCGCGGCGGCCCAGCTGGTGGGAAGCAGCCGGGTGATCGCCAAGACACCCGACTTCCGGCTCTTCGAGCCCGACCATCGGCAGTGGCCGGCCAGCCTGCCCACCGTCCTCGACGCCGGTGCCAGTGTCGCCGGCGTTGCCGAAAGCCCGGTCTTCGTACAGGAATACCTGCCGTACGAACGGGAGCTGCGGGTCTACTTCCTGAACGGCGCGGTCTGCGCCTTCGAGGTGGACAAGGCCGAGCCGGCCAGCATGTGGACCGACCCGGACAGCGTCCGGGTGAGCCTGGTCAGCTGCCCGCAGCCGGCGGCTGAGGCGGTGCGCAGCCTGAGCGCTCGTTGGGGTTTGCGCTTCGGCGCCTTCGATCTGCTGGTCACCGAAACCGGGGAACCGGTGTTCCTCGAGGTCAATCCGGACGGCGACTGGTTGTGGTACGAGCGCAAGGCCGGCTGGCATGGCATCTCGTTCATGGCTGCGGTCATGGTGCGCGAGCTGTTCGTCCGCCACACGTCATGAGGAGTTGGAAGAAATGTCCATGATCGGTGCGGCGATGTCCGCCCGCGAGACCCAGCTGGTGGCGATGCTTGCCAGGGGCGACACCACCGGCCGGGCGGCGCACGAACTGGGCCTGAGCAGGCATACGGTGGGCGAGATCATCAGCATGCTGCTGGCCAGATACAACTGCAGCAACCGGGCCGCGCTGGTGGCCTACTGCTACGTGCATCACCTGTTGCCACTGGGCGTCTGGCCGCCGCCGTGCACCTCCCGGCGCGGGGCTGTCGGCGGCCCGGCCTCCTACCCCAGCACGCGGATTCAGGGCGCGCCCGAGGCCGCTGCGGACAACCCGCGGCTGGAGCATCCCGCGACCGGCACGGACGGCTGAGCCGATCAGCCGGCACCCTCGTGACGGTCGCGCGCCGGCGGGCCAAGGACCTAACCCTGCCGTGATGTGCCGACTTATCGGTCGAGGTTGACGGCAGAATTAGACATCGAACGATTAGCGGCCTAAGCTTCTGCGGCTATGGGGCCACCCGCCGCCGAACCGGTCGGACTGCAACTCGCCCGTACCGCCAAGGCAGTCAGCCGGGCGTTCGACGAGGCGCTCGGCGAGGTGGGCGGCACGCTGCCCACCTGGTTGATCCTGATGTCACTAAAGGCCAGCCGGCACGGTGCGCAGCGGGACATCGCGGCCGCGATCGGGGTGGAGGGGCCGACGCTGACCCATCACCTCAACCGGCTGGAGGACCAGGGCCTGGTCCGGCGCAGCCGCGACCCGGACAACCGCAGGGCGCACCGGGTGGCGCTGACCGAGGCCGGCGATGCGGCGTTCGGCCGGATGCTCGGCGCGGTCCAGTCGTTCGACCGGCGGCTGCGTTCCGGACTGACCAAACCCCAGTTGACCGAACTGGAACGCGCCCTGGCGGCCCTGCGCGGCGCCGTCGGCTCCTGACCGGCGGCGCAATACCCCGACGAGGAAAGGGGAATCAGCGATGACCGAGCCAGCCATGACCGCAGGCGACGACGCGCGGGAGCCGCAGCGAGGAGAGAACCGGGCGATGTCGCCGGAGCGGATGCGCCGGCGAGCCCGGCTGATGCGGATCGTCAATGTGCCGATGCGGCCACTGCTCAGAGTTCCGTTCAGCACCCCGCTCAACCGCCGGTTGATGCTGCTCACCTTCACCGGACGCAAGACCGGCCGGGTGTACCGGCAGCCGGTGAGCTACGTCGCCGACGGCGGCGAGCTGTTCACCCCGGGCGGTGGCCGGTGGACGCTGAACCTGAGTGACCAGCGGCCGATCCGGGTCCGGCTGCGCGGCCGGGACCGGCGCGCGGTGCCGGAGCTGGTCCGGGATCCGGCCGAGGTGACCAGGCTGTTGCAGCGGATGCTGGCGGCCAATCCGCGGCTGGCCTCCTTCGTCCCGGTGATCGGCCCGGACCGGCAGGTGGACCAGGCCAGGCTTGCCGAGGCGCTCGGCCACGGCTTCTGCGTGGTGCGCTGGCACCTGGACGAGCCGCCGGCCGAGGGCTGAGTCCGCAAGCTATATGCCTTGACTTGCACATAGCCAGCTGGACCGACCGGTTGCTGGACCGACCGGGTTTTTGAAGCGACCGGTTGCTGGACCGACCGGGTTTCTTGGACCGACCGGTTGCTGGACCGGCCGGCCGGCGGCTGCGGTCGGGTGGGTTAACGCAACCTGACCATCGGATAACCATCCCGCGACGGTGCTTTTCCGGCCGGCGGCGCATGGGTTACGGTCGTCCCCTTTCCGCCACACGGGGGGTGTGCCATGCGAAAAAGCATTATCCTGTCCTGCGCCGGCGCGGTGGCTCTCGCTGCGAGCCTGCTCATCTCGTCCGCGGCCTCGCAGGCGTCGACGACCAGCCTCGACCTGAGCATCACCGGCAGCACGGTGGCCGGCTTCACCGGGGCCCAGGTCAATCAGGAATTGCCGGTTCTGTTCACGATCACCAACCACGGCTCGGTCGCGACGCCCGTCGACTTCCAGTTCACCGTCACCAACGCGACAGCGTCCGGCGAGGACTACGTCTGCCCGACGGTCGGCGACCGGTTCAACATCAATCCGGACACGCCGTTCTGCGAACCCGGCTTCCTCGGCGCGCACCGGCAGACCAGCGCGGCGATCCTGGTGACGCCCACCATCTCCAGCGGCACGGTCACCGTGCAGGCCTGCGCCAACGACGAGGCGAACCACCACGACCCGACACCCGGCAACAACTGCAAGACGATCAGCATCCCGATCAGCTGATGCATTCGCCGCAGGGTTGGTGGGCTCAGAACCCGCCTCGGCGGCCGGCCCGGACGGCAAACGCATCGAGCGCCTGGAAAACCGCCGTCGCTCCGTATCGGCGATAACGCTGGCGTCCGGAAATCTTCGCCAGCACACCCGCTTGGAGAAGTTGCTCGAGGGCACCGAGGGCAGCTGGCGCGCTGACCCCGAGTTGCCGCTGCACCAGCTGCGAATCGACTGCCGGCTGGCTGAGGAGCAGATCGGCGAGACGCCACGCCGTCGCGCCGCGCCGGGCCGAAATCACCTCGTTCCAGCCGGCCCGCACCGCGTGTAGTTGGTCGATGAGGGCTCGCCCGTTGTTGATGGCCGCGAAGCTGGCGGTGGCGAGGCGCTCGACGATCGGCTCCGGATTGCCAGCGCGGTACGCAGTGAGCGCATCGAAATAGCCTGACGTATCGGCGAGCAGGCCGGCTGACATCGGGACAGTCGCCTGGCGGGTCAGCCCCTTGCCACGAAGGAGGCTGTGCACCAGAGCTCGACCGGTACGACCGTTGCCGTCGGTGAACGGGTGGATCGTCTCGAACTGGGCATGTGCGATCACCGCTTGGACCAACACCGGCAGATCGTCGCGGAGCAGGAAACGCTCAAGGTCACTGATCGCCGCCGGAATGCGATCGGGGCGAGGTGGTATGAACATCGCGCCGTGCGGCGACCAGTCGCTGCCGCCGATCCAGTTCTGGACGGTACGCCACCGGCCCGCCGATTCCGGTTCGACGGCACCGAGCAGCGCTCGGTGCATAGCGAGAATGGCGTTGCCGTCGAGGTGATCAGCCAGCGCGATGGCGGCGGTCATAGCAGCGGTGTTCGAGACGATGATCGAGGCGTTTTCCCGGCTGCTGTCGCCAAGTTCCGCTAAGGCGATCGCTTTCGCCGACGCGGTGAGGTTCTCAATCCGCGACGAGGCAACCGACTCCGTCCGCAGCAAGACCGAAGAGTACGGAGCAATATCGGTACCGACCTCCGCGTCGAATCGTGCAATCTCCGTCGCCGCCTCGGTGACCAATAACCGAGTTGCCTGCGACAGCCGGACATCGGAAACCTGCGCAATCTCGGCCGGGATCGCGGCCTGGAACGGACCGGCTTGCCGCCGCGCCCGGCTTGCGGGCACGCTGAACGGGGCGGCGACCTGCCACCGCAGCTCCTCGGTCGTCACGGCCGGCCAGTCCGTGCTGCCTGCGTCGGCGCTTCCTGTATCCATCGCGAGAGCTTAGCAAGGATTAGCAGATATCCCTTAATTAGCTGCAGCCTAAGTAAGGTTTCCGACGTCTGCGGGATGCATGAACCGCATCCCCGTCGCGAC
>DASUAC010000505.1:0-3353 GCA_035763985.1 Jatrophihabitans sp.
GTGCGCCGGTGGTTCGGCTGGAGCGCCGGCCGGCTGCTCTGCCTGGACATCGGCGGCGGTTCGCTGGAACTCGGCGTCGGCAACGACGAGGTGCCGGAGGTGGCGCTGTCGGTGCCTCTCGGCGCCGGCCGGCTCACCCGGGAATGGCTGGACTCCGACCCGCCGTCCAAGCAGGCGGTGGACAAGCTGCGGGCCTACGTCGCCGACGAGCTGGCCAAGCCGGCCCGCAAGCTGCTGGCCGGCCGCGAGCCGGACCGGGTGGTGGCCACCAGCAAGACCTTCCGGACGCTGGCCCGGCTGGCCGGCGCGGCCCCGTCCAGCGCCGGGCCGCGGGTGGCCCGCGGCCTGCAGATCAACGGCCTGCGCCAGGTGATCGGCTTCATCTCCCGGATCGCCGCCATCGACCTGGCCGAGCTGGACGGGGTGTCGCCGGCCCGCGCGCACCAGACGCTGGCCGGCGCGGTGGTGGCCGAGCAGGCGATGCTGGCCCTCGGCGTCACCGAGTTCGCGCTGTGCCCGTGGGCGCTGCGGGAGGGCGTGATCCTGCGCCGCCTGGACGCCATCGGCTGAGCCGACGGCAATGCCGGCTGGACGCCATCGGCTGAGCTGATGGCAATGCCGCCTGGACGCCATCGGCTGACACCGACGGCTACCCACTGCGGCGCCGCTTGAGACAATGAACCGATGAGCGAGGCAACCGGACTGGCCATCATCGGCGGCGGCAAGATCGGCGAGGCGCTGCTGTCCGGGCTGTTGCGCGGCAGCTACCGCGCCGCCGCCGACATCCGGGTGGTGGAGCGCTCTCCGGACCGCGGCCGGCAACTGACCGAGCAGTACGGCATCTCGGTGGTGCCGGTGGCCGAGGCCGTCAAGTCCAGCCGGACCGTGCTGATCGCGGTCAAGCCGCAGGACATCGACGAGCTGCTGGCCGAATTGGCCGGCCACGTCGGCCCGGAACACCTGCTGGTGTCGGTGGCGGCCGGCATCCCGACCGCCCGGATCGAGCAGGCGCTGCCGTCCGGTCCGGCAGTGGTCCGGTGCATGCCGAACACGCCCGCCCTGGTGGACGAGGCGATGACCGCGGTGTGCGCCGGCTCGCGGGCCGACGAGGCACACCTGGCCGAGGCCGAGCGGCTGCTGTCCGCGGTCGGCCGGGTGGTGCGGGTGCCGGAGTCCCAACTGGACGCGGTGACCGCGCTGTCCGGCAGAGGCCCGGCGTACTTCTTCTTCCTGGTCGAGGCGATGATCGACGCCGGCATCCTGCTCGGGCTGCCCCGGGCGCTGGCCGAGCAGCTGATCGTGCAGACCCTGGTGGGCTCGGCGGTGATGCTGCGCGATTCCGGCGAGCACCCGGTACGGCTGCGCGAGGCGGTCACCTCGCCGGCCGGCACCACGATCGCTGCGATCCGGGAACTGGAGCGGCACGGGGTACGGGCGGCGTTCCTGTCCGCGATCGAAGCGGCCAGCCTGCGCTCGGCCGAACTCGGCCGGACGGCGGACTGAGCCGGCCGGGCTTGCCGGGCGCGGAATCCGGCCGGGCGCAGATCCCGCAGCGCGCAGATCCCGCAGCGTGCAGATCCCGCAGCGGAAAGTGATGCTGCCCACTACCGGACGAAATGCTGACCCGTCCCGAATGTGGTAGCCACGCCGACCCCGCGGGAAATCGTCCCCAATTCGTGAAAAACATCTATCGCAGGAGCACCATGGGTACCGATACTCTCGCACCAGCACGTGCGTGTCAGGTTGCCGGAGGGGAAGCCGGCTCACTGTCACGTGCCGAAGGTCCGGTGACGCATGAGCAAGTCCCCCGAAGGACTGCGCGAGGTGCGCTTCCTGACCGTGGCCGAGGTGGCCGCGGTCATGCGCGTCTCCAAGATGACGGTGTACCGCATGGTGCACTCCGGTGAGCTGCCCGCGGTACGCGTCGGGCGGTCGTTCCGGGTGCCCGAGCAAGCCGTCCAGGCATACCTGAAGGGCGCGTTCTTCGAGGCCGGCTGAGTCGCCGGCTCAGCCGTCCCGAGGCCGGCCGGAGCGCGGTCGAGCCGGTACGTGGGGCCGGGTGACCTCTCGCGGCTCGGTGGTCCGGGGCGGCACGGTAGGCTGCTCGAAGTGACCTGGGCATGGCCCTGCATGCCCGGTCGTCGATCTCGTGCCGGCATCGAGCCGGGCCGGTCTTTTCGAGTGGTGAAGCTAGTGAGGTTGTGACATGGGTTCTGTCATCAAGAAGCGGCGCAAGCGGATGGCCAAGAAGAAGCACCGCAAGCTGCTGAAGAAGACCCGCGTCCAGCGTCGCAACAAGAAGTAGCCCGCGCCGGCCGCGGCCGGCGACATCCGGCGCGGCCGGCGGTGGTTCGCCGTCCGGGCGGGCACCTCGAAAGCCGTGCGGTGCGCCTCGGCGCGCAGCCCGCGGGGTCCCTCACCTAAACTCGGGCTGGCCGCGCACCTGCCGGTCCCGGCCGGTGCGCCGGCCTTGGGGGTGATCATGACCAAGGTTGTCCTGGTGACCGGAGTCAGCCGCTACCTCGGCTGCCGGTTGGCCGGCCGGCTGGCCGCCGATCCGCGGATCGACCGGGTGATCGGGGTGGACACCTCGCCGCCCGCCCGCGTCGAACTCGACCTGCTCGGCCGTACCGAGTTCGTGCGCGCCGACATCCGCAACCCGCTGATCGCCAAGGTGATCGACCAGGCCGGCGTGGACACCGTGGTGCACGCCTCGCTCACCGCGACCCCGCACCGGGCCGGTGGCCGGGCGCCGATGAAGGAACTCAACGTCATCGGCACCATGCAGCTGCTCGCCGCCTGCGGCAAGTCCGAGACGGTGCGCCGGCTGGTGGTGAAGTCCACCACCGCGGTGTACGGCTTCTCGCCCCGGGATCCGGCCGTTTTCACCGAGGAGATGGCGGCCAAGGCGCTGCCCGGCAGCGGCTATGCCAAGGACGCGGTGGAGGTCGAGGGCTACGTACGGGGCTTCTGCCGGCGGCGTCCGGACGTCGCGGTGACCATCCTGCGGTTCGCCAACTTCGTCGGGCCGTACATCGACACCCCGCTGACCCGGTACTTCCAGCTGCCGGTGGTGCCCACCGCGCTCGGCTTCGACCCGCGCCTGCAGCTGGTGCACGAGATCGACGCGATCGAGGTGCTCCGGCTGGCGGCCAGCTCCGACCGGCCCGGCACCTTCAACGTGGCCGGCGACGGGGTGCTGCTGCTCAGTCAGGCGATCCGGCGGGCCGGCAAGCTGGCCGTGCCGGTACCGGTGCCGGCGGTGGCCGCGGTGAGCCGGGTGATCCGGCGCAGCGGGGTGGTGGACTTCTCCCCGGAGCAGGCCCAGTTCCTCAGCTTCGGCCGGGTGGTGA
>DASUAC010000506.1:0-7444 GCA_035763985.1 Jatrophihabitans sp.
CCGAGGGGTTGCCCCGGAGCAGGTCGCGGACCCGGGCCGCCGCCGGATCCTCACCGGCCAGCAGGGTGCCGTTCACTGCCAGCCGGTCGTCCACCAGCACCGGCGGCGCGAGCAGCCGCGGCGCCGGATCGAGCACGGTACGGCCCGGCGCCCAGCCGAAGCTCCGGTACGAGGCGAACGGCAGCACCAGTACCTGATCGCCGCTGCCGGCCAACCGGGCGGCCACCGTCCGCCAGCCGGCCGGGTAGTGCACCGGAGTGAGCGGGGTGCGCAGGGTGGCCGGGCCGTCCGGCAGCAGCAGCAGCGGCAGCACCGCGGCGGCAACCGCGATCACCAGCGTCCGGCCGGCCGGACGGCCGCCGTACCGACCGGACGGGTGAGTGTCGTACCAGCCCGCCGGCCGGGTGCCGTACCGGCCGGCCAGCCGGTCCACCGCCAGCCCGCCGGCCAGCACCGCCAGCAGCACGAACGGCATCAGCCACTTCTGCCCGTCCCGCAGCAGACCGGCGCCGGGCAGCACCCGCACCGCCCAGCGCAGCAGCCCGGACAGCCCGGGCAGGCCCGCCGCGGCGGCCAGCAGCAGGCCGGCCGCGGCCAGCGCCGCCAGCCGTACCGCCAGCAGCCGCGGCACGATCCGGGGCAGCCCGGCCACCAGCCCGGCCAGCACTGCCAGCATGGTCAGGTAGCCGAGCAGGTCGCCCCGGCTGGCCGGCACCACGTCGGCGTTCCAGATGCCGCCCAGGGAGAGCAGGCTGCCGAGCACGCCGCCGGGCCGCTCGGCCCGCGCCGCGAAGGCCGCCACCGCGTGCGGGTCGCTGGTGACCGCCGCGCCGGAGGTGACCGCCGGCAGCAGCCAGGGCAGTTGCATCAGCGCCGCGAGACCGGCCAGCGCAGCCACGGCGGTGGGTCGCCGGGTCCAGCCGACCACCAGCAGCACCGCCGCGCCGATCAGCGCGCCGGTCGGGGTGATCGCGCAGGCCGCCAGCGCGCAGACCAGCCCGGCCCAGTGCTGCCGGCCGGTCTCGGTGCGGATCCGGTTGGCGGCCAGCACCAGCCAGGGCAGCGCGCCGTAGCACCAGAGCAGCGCCCACTGGCCGAGCGCCAGCCGCTCGATGACGAACGGGTTCCACACCGCGGCGCCGCCGGCCAGCAACAGCGCCGGCAGCCGGCAGCCGCCGCAGGCCCGGACCAGCCGGATCATCCCCCAGCCGGCCAGCACCAGCGGCACCGCCAGCGCGATCCGGCCGGTCAGCTGGCCGCCGAACAGCCGTCCGGCCAGCGCCACCAGCGCGTCCAGCGGGACCGCCCGGGGCGAGGCCGAGCCCAGCCCGACCGAGCCGGCGTTCAGCGGCTGGTGCGGGGTGAACACCATGTCGTGGCCCAGTCCGTACCCGGCGTGCCGTTGCGGCCAGAGCAGCCAGCCGGTGAGCAGCAGCACCAGCAGCTCGGCGATCCGTCTGCCCGGTACCCGGGTGACCCGGCGGGACGGCACTGGACAGGCCCCTCTCGGCGTACGGTTCGAGGGACCCCCGGCCCGCGGCGATACCCTCGTCGATGGATCAGCACTATCTCGGTGGATCAGCACTGTAGCCCGCGCCAGGAGGACTGCCGGTGTCCGGACCGCGGCGCAGCCAGCCGGTGATCCGGGGCCTGATCGGGGTCACCGGCGCGGGCTGGCTGGGCAACGTGCTGAGTTATCTGCTGGTGTTGCTCGCCGCCCGGCGGCTGGGCTCGGACGACTACGCCGCACTGGTCACTCTGATCAACCTGCTGCTGGTCGGCTCGGTGCCGTCGTTCGCGCTGCAGGCGGTCGCCGCGCGCCGGGTCGCGGTCGGCGAGGAACGTGGCCTGTGGCAGGCGGGGCTGCTCACCGGCGTCGGCGCCGGAGTGCTGCTCGCGGCGCTCTCCCCCGCCTTGCGTGCCTTCCTGCACCTGCCGCTGCCCGCACTGCTGCTGGTGGCCGTGGCACTACCGGCCACCGCGGTACAGGGGTTGTGCCAGGGCGTGGTGCAGGGTGAGCAGCGGTTCAGCTGGCTGGCCGGCATCACCTTCGTGGGCATCGTCGGCAAGTCGGCCGGCGGCCTGATCGGCCTGGCCGCGTTCGGCACCGCGACCGCCACCATCGCCGCGCTGGTGGCCGGGGTGATCGTCGCGGCGGCCGGGTCGGCGATCGTGCTGCCGGAACTGCGGCGCGGCGGGCACGGCGGCCGCCGGCTGCTGGTGCCGCTGGTGGCCGAGGCCGGGCACGCCTCGCATGCCTACGGGGCGTTCCTGCTGCTCAGCGTGTCCGACGTGCTGCTGGCCCGGCACGTGCTGCCAAGCCACTCGGCTGCGGTGTACGCGGCCGGTTCGATCCTCACCAAGGGCACCCTGTGGCTGCCGCAGTCGGTGGCGAACGTGCTGTTCGCCTCGCTGGTCGATGCCGAGCGGCACCGGGTGATCTACCTCCGGGCGGTAGCCGGCATCGCCGGGGTGGCCGCGGCCATCGCCCTGTGCTGCTGGCCGTTCGGCTGGATCGCCGCCCGGGTGGTGGCCGGCGACCGGTACCCGGAGCTGAACTCGCTGATCTGGCAGTTCGCGGTGCTCGGCGGCTGCCTGGCCGTCGTGCAGTTCACCCTGGTCGCCGGCCTGGCGGTGCGCAACCTCGGAGTGATCGTGCTGATCTGGCTGACCGTGCTGGCCGAGACCGTCGGCGTGTTCGGCCTGGGCGCGCACCCCTCGGTCCGGGCGGTGATCAGCCTGATGGACGTGGTGAATCTGATCAGCGCGGCGATCGCGGTCGGACTCCGGCTACGGCCGGGCGCCCGAGCCGCGCCGCCGGCTGCGGTCGGCATCGACCCGGCCGGGTTCGGACCGAGCTGAACCGTCGGCGCTCGTTGCCGCCGGCTCTCGCCGAGCCGTCAGGCTTTCGCCGAACCGTCAGCTCTCGTTGCCGGGCCACGGGCCGGGCACGTAGACCGGGTTCAATCCCTCGCCGATCACCCGGGCGAGCCCCACCTGGGTCGGGTAGACGTTGCGCCGCACCCAGTTGTCCAGCGCGGTGACCAGGCCCTCCCGCTGCTCGTCGGAGAAGACGCAGTGCCCGGCGCCGTACGGCGCCCCGGTGCTCTCCGAGTAGGTCAGCGGCGGCGCGATGTAGAGCTGCACCAGCTTTCCGGCCTGCTGCTTGGCCGACACCCGGTCGGAGAACACCGTCTCGTTCTGCACCAGCACCAGCGGGTCGGACTGGGTGTGCATGGTCACCGTGGGCGCGATGAGCGCGCCGGTGGTGTCGCCCAACTGCTCGATGGCGTCGCGGGCCGAGCTGTCCGCGCTGATCCGGGGTGCGGCATTCAGCGTCTTCTCCAGCGCCGCCACGTTGCCGCCGGCCAGCGCGATCAGGTTCGCCTCGGACGCGTCGATCCGGCTGTTGTAGTCGGCCTTGGTGTTGTCGGACGGGTCGCCGCCGACCCGCTGCTCCAGTTCGTACCGGCCGCTGGTGCCGAAGGCCAGCGCGGTGAGCAGCGCCTCCACCCGGGCCTTGACCTGCGAGGTCAGATCGTGCCCGTCGTAGGTCTTGGTCGCGGTGGGCGCGTCGACCAGCGAGGCGATGAACACCACCTTCGCGGTGCCGCCGCCCGCGGTGTCGGCGGCCGCCTGCTGTACCGCGGCCGAGGCCTGCTGCCAGTTGCTGGCCGCGTCGGCGTCGGAGGTGTAGCCGGTCAGCTTCAGCTGCGGGTCGATCAGCGTCTTCACCGCGAACGCGACGTCCAGCGCGGCGTCGAAGTTGTAGTTGGGGCCGGCCAGCGCGCCGCACATCGGTGCCGAGCCGTCCACCCAGGACGGGTTCTGCTCGGCCAGCACCTCGGTGATCAGCCCGCCGAGCGAGTCGCCCCAGACGTAGGTGCGCTTGGGTTTGCCGACCAGCTGGACGAACTTGTCGTGCAGCTGCTCGCCGGCCTTGACCCCGTCCGCCACCGCCCAGCCGTTGGACTTGTAGGCGCTGCCGGCCAGCGCGTAACCCTCGTTGAGCAACGCGGTGCTCAACGGGTCGGTGGCCGAGCCGTCCGGGTCGGTGGACGACACCTGCGGGTTGGTGTCGACCGGGCCGAAGTCCGGCGGCGCGGGGGCGGCGAACCGGTAGCCGTGCGAGTACAGCAGCAGGGTGCCGTTCCACTTGCTGGGCAGCTTGATCGCGTACTTGGCGCCGTCGATCTCGCCGGTGCACTGGCTGCCGCAGGACTTGAACTTGACGCTCTGGTCGGCTGCCTGCACCGCCTTCTGCCGGGACGAGACCTGGGTGGACGTGTCGGCGCAACCGGCCAGGACGAGCGCGGCGGTGCTGACGCCGGCGAGCAGGACGGTGCGGCTGCGGACGGTTCGGTGCTGCATAACGGGTATCAAACACCTACCGGCGAGTAAACGCACGCACCCGGGTCGGCTTTGTCGGCGCGTGGTCCGGGTTGCCGTAGCGTGCGTTGGCGTGTCGACCGACGAGCTGCCCGCCTTCGCATCGGTGCTGGCTGCCGCGAGCGGCATCGGAGGCTGGCTGACGGCCGAGCAGGCCCGGCTGCTGTGGGACGAGGCGGTGGCGGTGCCGGCCGGCGGGCTGATCGTGGAGATCGGCAGCCACCAGGGACGTTCCACCGTGGTGCTGGCTGCCGCCGGGGCCCGGGTGGTGGCCATCGACCCGTTCGTCGGCGGGGCGATGTTCGGCGGGCCGGCCACGCGCGATGTGTTCTTGTCGAACCTTGCCGCTGCCGGGGTGGCCGATCGGGTGGAGCTGCGACAGGTACGCAGCGGATCGCTTCGGCCTTGCTGGACCTCGCCGATCGACTTCCTCTATATAGACGGCAAGCACGACTACTGGACGGTCTCGGACGACCTGCGCTGGACGCAGTTCTTGCCTTCTGGCGGCCGGGTGGCGATCCACGACGCGTTCTCCTCGATCGGGGTGACACTGGCGCTGCTCCGGCACGTGCTGTTCTCCGGGCGGCTGCGATATCTGCGCCGGGAGGGTTCGCTGGCGTTGTTCTCGGTTGCTCGTCCTTCTCGGGCTGACCGGCTTCGGATGGCAGCGCAGCTGCCGTGGTGGCTGCGCAACGTGGGGATCAAGGTCCTGCTTCGGCTGCGGCTCTATCCGGTGGCCCGGCTGTTCGGCCACGCCGACCGGTACGACCCGTACTGAGCCTGGCCGGCAATGGCGTTGGGCCTGCGGTCAGCTGGCCCTGACCGTACGCAGCGACCCGCCCGAGGTGCTGACCGCCGACCGCGGATGGGCCGAGCTGGAACTGCCGATCCGGGTTCGGCTGCTCAGGTAAGGCCTCGGGACCGAAGCCCTCGATGATGCGAAGATCAGCGACGGCGGGGATTCGCAACCGCTCGGACGACCAGCTCGTCGATTCCGGTGAAGTCCGCCGGCTTGCAGGTGTACAGCGGCAGATCGTGTGCGATGGCCGATGCCGCGATCAGGGCGTCGTAGGCGCGGGCAGCCGGCTTGCGTCCGGCTTGGCGCAACGACGCGGCGACCCGGCCGAACGCGCGGGCAGCTGCGGCGTCGAATGCGAGTGCTTCGAAATCTGCTTCCGCCTGCTGCAGATGTGCTTGGCGGGCTGAGCGTTCGTGGGCAGTAGCCGCCACGTGCGGCCCGACCGACAACTCGGCCAGAGTCACCACGCTGATCACGCACTCGTCGGGAAGCACGCTCGGATCGTCCAACTCACCGAGCAGGATCACGGTCGAGGTGTCGAGCATCCCCCGGGCAGCCTGCGCCGTCATACGGTGGCGTCGACCACGGCATCGATGTCGTGCCGCAGCAGGTCCGGGTCGATCTTCGGCAAGTGCCGCCGACGCTCGATGAGTTCGGCCGGCGCCGGGGCAGGCCGGCGGCGGGGACGCAACTCGGCAACCTCGACCCCGTCCCGGGTCACGATCAACTCCTCGCCCCGGGCCACCCGGTCGAGGATTGCGCCACCCTCGTTGCGTAGCTCCCGAACCGTGACAGCCTTCATGCCGAAAGCGTATCACCGGTGATACAGACGCGCTGGCTGCTGCACGGCAGTGTCCAGATGCGTGCGAGCCGAGCGTGCGGAGCGACCTCAGTGGGCGGCGGCGTCCCAGTTCGGGCCGTGGCCGAAACCGACCTCGAGTTTGACGTCCAGTTGCGCGGCGCCCTCCATCTCGGCCCGGACCAGCGCCTCGACCTGGTCGTACTCGCCGGCGGCGATCTCCAGCACCAACTCGTCGTGCACCTGCAGCAGCAGCTTGGACCGCAGCTCAGCCGAGGCCAGCGCCCGCTGCACCCCGAGCATGGCCACCTTGATGATGTCGGCGGCGCTGCCCTGGATCGGTGCGTTCAGCGCCATCCGCTCGGCCATCTCGCGGCGCTGCCGGTTGTCCGAGTTCAGGTCCGGCAGATACCGCCGCCGGCCCATGATGGTCTCGGTGTAGCCGGTGTTCCGGGCCTCGGCCACCACCGAGTACAGGTAGTCCCGGACCCCGCCGAACCGGGCGAAGTAGGCCTCCATCTGGCCCTTGGCCTCGTCCGGGGTGATCTTGAGCTGCTGCGCCAGCCCGTACGCGGACAACCCGTACGCCAGGCCATAGCTCATCGCCTTGATCCGGCGGCGCAGGTCGACGTCTACCTGATCCGAGGAGATGTCGAACGCCCGGGCGGCCACGAACGTGTGCAGGTCCTCCCCCGAGCTGAACGCCTCGATCAGCCCGGCGTCCTTGGACAGGTGCGCCATGATCCGCATCTCGATCTGGCTGTAGTCCGCGGTCATCAGGCAGTCCGTGCCGGCCCCGGCCACGAAGCCGCACCGGATCCGGCGGCCCTCGGCGGTCCGTACCGGGATGTTCTGCAGGTTCGGGTCCACGCTGGACAGCCGGCCGGTGGCGGCGATGGTCTGGTTGAAGGTGGTGTGCACCCGGCCGTGGTCGTCGATCATCGGCAGCAGCGCGTCCACCACCGACTTCAGCCGGGTCACCTCCCGGTGCCGCAGCAGGTAGCCGAGCAGGGGGTTGTCGCTCACCTG
Source organism: Jatrophihabitans sp. (assembly GCA_035763985.1). Taxonomy (GTDB): domain Bacteria; phylum Actinomycetota; class Actinomycetes; order Mycobacteriales; family Jatrophihabitantaceae; genus Jatrophihabitans_A. Next base: position 7,017 of record DASUAC010000506.1, read on the forward strand.
GGCCAGCGCGACCAGCGCATCGGCATCGGTGGTGTAGCCGGTCTTGGTGCGCTTGGTCTTGGGCAGCTGCAGCTCGTCGAACAGGATCTGCTGCAGTTGCTTGGGCGAACCCAGGTTGAACGGCCGGCCCACCACGCCGTGCGCGAACGCCTCCGCCTCGGCCACCGCCTGCCCGAGTTCGGACTGCAGCTCGATCAGCACGTCGGCGTCCACCGCGATGCCGGTGGCCTCCATCTCGGCCAGCACGAAGGTGAGTGGCAGCTCCAGCTCGGTCAGCAGCTGCACCCCGCCCCGGCCGGCCAGCTCGACGTCCAGCGCGTCGGCCAGGTCGCGGACCGCACTGGCCCGCACCGCCTCGGACTCGGCTCGGGCGTCGTCGGATTCCTCCAGCCCGCCGTCCAAAGTCAGCTGGCCGGAGTCCGGCGCCG
>DASUAC010000507.1:0-3895 GCA_035763985.1 Jatrophihabitans sp.
GGCGCGTAGCGTTTGCCGGCCAGCTCCATGGTGCCGCCGGTCGACGGCTGCGCGCCGGCCACGGTGTGGATCAGCCGGCTGCGGCCGGAGCCCATCAGCCCGGCGATGCCCATGATCTCGCCGGCCCGCACCTCGAGGTCCACCGGGCCGAGGCCGTCGGCGGTCAGCCCGTCGAGGGTCAGCAGCACGGGCTTGCCCTCGCCGGAGACCTTCGGCTCGCTGTGCGCGATCTCGCCGCCGACCATCTCGCGGATCAGCCGGTCCTCGGTGGCCTCGGAGCGGTCCAGGTCCGCGACGAGCCGACCGTTGCGCAGCACCAGCACCCGGTCGCTGACCTGGCGCACCTCGTCGAGCCGGTGCCCGATGAACAGGACCGTGCCGCCCTCGTCGGCCAGCTGCCGGGCGAGGCGCAGCACGTTGGCCGCCTCGACCGGGCCGAGCGAGGAGGTCGGCTCGTCCAGGATGAGCAGCCGCGGCTGGCGGCCGAAGGCCTTCGCGATCTCGATCAGCTGCCGGGCGGGCACCGGGAGGGCGCGCACCTGCCGGCTGACCGGGATCTCCCGCTCGGTGACCCCGATCCGGGCCAGGATGGCCACGGCCTCGGCGCGCACCGCACGCCGGTCCGTCAGCACCCGGCGCCGCGACTCCTTAGGCCGCCGCCCGAGCAGCAGGTTCTCCGCCACGGACAGCTGGCCCACCAGCGGGAACTCCTGGGAGACCAGCGCCACGCCCAGATCCTGCGCGGCGTGGGTGGAACCGGCCACCAGCGGCTTGCCGTCGATCTCGATCTCTCCGCCGTCCCGGTGGACGGAACCGGCCAGCGTGCCCATCAGCGTGGACTTGCCGGCGCCGTTCTCCCCGACCACCCCGACGACCTGCCCTGCGTACAGGTCGAGTTCGGGGAGGTCCAGTACCCGGACGGGACCGTATGACTTGTGCACCCCCCACAGCCGCGCGAGGACCGCGCGGCCGGGGGTGCCCGATGATGCAGGGCTTTGGAGCGTCATCGCTAGCTGATCCCCAGCGAGGAGGCGAGCGAGTTGTACTGGCTGATGTCGTCCTTCGTGATCACGCCGACGCCCGAGCTGAGCGTGGTGCCGTCAGAGTTCAGGTACGGCTTGATGATGTTCATCGTCGCGTCCTTGCCCAGGACCTTCTCCGCGGCCAGGATGAAGGCGCCGGTGTAGCCCTGCTCGTACGGCATCTGCACGATGGTGCCGGAGATGACGCCGGAGTTGATCGCGGCCAGCGTGTCCGGGTCCGAGTCGTCCGACACGATCTTCACCGTGGCGGTCTTGTGGGCCGTGGTCACGGCGCTGGCCAGCGCGCCGCCGTCGTACGAGTAGACGCCGTACAGGCCGTTGACGTCCGGGTTGTTCGCCAGGATGGTCTCGGCGTCGGAGGTCGCGGTGCTCGCGGACAGGTTGTCGTTGACCGTCTGCACGACCGAGATGCCGGAGCCGATGGCCGCCTTGAAGCCCGCGATGCGCTGGGTGGCGTTCGCCGCGGTGAGCGAGCCGACCAGGATCGCCACCTTGCCGGTGCCGTTGAGCACCTTCTTCATCTCCGTGCCCGCGGCGAACCCGGCGTCGTAGTTGACGGTGCCGAGGTACAGCGAGGCGGCGGCGGTGCCGGGCAGCGGCGAGTCGATGGCGAGCACGTCGATGCCGGCGCCGGTGTCGGTGGCGATGGTGCCCTTGGCGGTGGCCGGGTCGATCGCGGAGATCGAGTAGCCGGTCACGCCCTGGGACCGCAGCGTCTCGAGCTCGTTGGTCTGCTCGGTCAGCTGGCCGTTCGGCGGGGCGAAGTAGGTGCACTTGCTGCTGTTGATGCCGAGGTCGGCACAGCCCTTGAGGAAGCCGGTCTGGCCGGCCTTCCAGTACGCCGCCGCGACGTTCACGACCATGGCGATGTTCACCGAGGACAGGTCCTTGCCGGACATCGCGCACTTGAGCGCCTTGTCCAGGTCGGCGAGGTTCGCCTGGTTGAAGCCGACCGGGTTGGTCGCCGGGTTCGGCGTGTCGGTCGGCGAGGACATGCAGTTCGCCGCGACGGTCGCGCCGGTGCTGGAGCCGCCCGCCGACGTCGAGCCGGTGGGGCTCTTGGAGCAGGCCGCGGCGGTCAGTGCGAGCAGAGCGGTGGCCGAGAGCGCCACGGCCTTGCGTGAAGTGGTGATCATCGTTGATCGGTGCCCTTCATGAGGTTGTGGGACGGGTTGAGCCTCGGGCATTGCGGTGGTGCTGATTTCGGTCCGGCCGGACGGCGCCGGTGCGCCGCCCGGCCCGGGGACCCCGGTCGGACCGGTGCGGCGGTCCGGCCGGGGAGCTTTGTGTGCGCTAACAAGCAGCGCGTTCCGGATGCCGGAGGATGTTCCCGGCGGAAGTTGTCAAAAGGTCCGGCCGCCGGCGCCGGCTCGCGGCGAAGGCGGCGGGGCCCGGGTCAGAACCCGCGGGCCAGCCGGTAGTAGGCCTGGTTCCAGCGCAGCTCCTTGGCGAACTGGCGGATCGTGGTGTCGGCGTCGATGACGAGCAGCTCCACCCCGGCCATCTCGGCCAGGTCGGTCAGCTCCTCGGCGCCGACGGCCGCGGACAGCACCGTGTGGTGCGGGGCCCCCGCGGTCAGCCACGCCTCGGTGGAGGTGCGCAGGTTCGGCCGCGGCTGCCACACCGCGCGGGCCACCGGCAGCCGCGGCAGCGGCTCGAGCGGCTCGACCACGTCGATCTCGTTGGCCACCAGGCGGAACCGGTCGCCCATGTCGGCCAGCCCCACCACCACCGCCGGCCCCGGCGCGGCGTCGAAGACCAGGCGCACCGGGTCCTCGCGCCCGCCGATGCTCAGCGGGTGGATCTCGCAGGTCGGCACGTCGGACGCGAGCGAGGGGCAGACCTCGAGCATGTGCGCGCCGAGGATCAGCTCCCGGCCCGGCTCCAGGTGGTAGGTGTAGTCCTCCATGAACGAGGTGCCGCCGGGCAGCCCCGCCGAGACCGCCTTCAGCGTGCGCAGCAGGACCGAGGTCTTCCAGTCGCCCTCGCCGCCGAAGCCGTAACCGTCCGCCATCAGCCGCTGCACCGCGAGGCCGGGCAGCTGCCGCAGCCCGCCGAGGTCCTCGAAGTTGGTGGTGAAGGCGCGGAAGCCGCCGGCCGTCAGGAAGTCGCGCAGGCCCAGCTCGATCCGGGCGGCGTAGCGCAGCGAGTCGTGCCGCTCGCCGCCGTCGCGCAGCACGTCCGCGACCCGGTAGGTCTCCTGGTACTCCTTGACCAGATCCGAGACCCGGGTGTCGGACACCTCGTCGACCACGGCGACCAGGTCGTTGACCCCGTAGGTGTTGACCGAGACGCCGAACCGCAGCTGCGCCTCGACCTTGTCGCCCTCGGTCACCGCCACGTCGCGCATGTTGTCGCCGAAGCGGGCCAGCCGCAGCGAACGCAGCTCCGCGTAGCCGGCGGCGGCGCGCGCCCAGGCGGCGATGCGCGCGCCGACCGCCGGGTCGCTCACGTGGCCGGCGACGGTCTTGCGGGCCACCCCGATCCGGGTCTGGATGTATCCGAACTCGCGGTCGCCGTGCGCGGCCTGGTTGAGATTCATGAAGTCCATGTCGATCTCGTCCCAGGGCAGCGCCACGTTCGCCTGGGTGTGCAGGTGCAGCAGCGGCTTGCGCAGCGCGTCCAGCCCGGAGATCCACATCTTGGCCGGCGAGAACGTGTGCATCCACGCGATCACGCCGACGCAGTCCGGATCGCCGTTGGCCTCCAGCATCAGCCGGCGGATCGCGGCCGCGTCGGTCAGCACCGGCTTGCCGACGATCTCCGCCGGGATCCGGCCGGACGCGGTGAGCAGCTGCTGCACCTGCTCGGACTGGCCGGCGACCTGGCGCAGCGTGTCCTCGCCGTACAGG
>DASUAC010000508.1:0-15577 GCA_035763985.1 Jatrophihabitans sp.
TGGGTAGGCCGGCGTCGATCGCGCGGGCCATGCCGCCGGCCCGTTCGACCTCGTCGATGTGCTCGCGGGCGCGCCGGGCGAGGTCGGCGGTGAGCTTCTCGACGTAGACCGACCCGCCCCACGGGTCGATGACCTTCGTCGTCCCGGATTCCTGCTGCAGCAGCAATTGGGTGTTGCGGGCGATCCGGGCGGAGAAGTCGGTCGGCAGCGCCAGCGCCTCGTCCAGCGCGTTGGTGTGCAGCGACTGGGTGTGTCCCTGGGTGGCGGTCATCGCCTCCAGGCAGGTACGGGCGACGTTGTTGAACACGTCCTGGGCGGTCAGCGACCAGCCGGACGTTTGCGAATGGGTCCGCAGCGAAAGGGATTTCTCGTTCTTCGGCTCGAACTGACGGACCAGCTTGGCCCACAGCAGCCGGGCCGCGCGCAGCTTGGCCACCTCCATGAAGAAGTTCATGCCGATGGCCCAGAAGAACGACAGCCGGGGCGCGAAAGTGTCGATGGAAAGCCCCGCGGCCAGCCCGGCGCGCAGGTACTCCACCCCGTCGGCCAGCGTGTAGGCCAGTTCCAGGTCGGCCGTCGCACCGGCCTCCTGGATGTGGTAGCCGGAGATCGAGATCGAGTTGAACCGCGGCATCCGTTCGGAGCTGTAGGAGAAGATGTCGCTGATGATCCGCATCGACGCCGCGGGCGGGTAGATGTAGGTGTTGCGGACCATGAACTCCTTGAGGATGTCGTTCTGGATGGTCCCGGTGAGCTGCTCCGGCGCCACCCCCTGCTCCTCGGCCGCGACGATGTAGAGCGCCAGGATCGGCAGTACCGCGCCGTTCATGGTCATCGAGACGCTCATCTTGTCCAGCGGAATGCCGGCGAACAGCTCGCGCATGTCGTAGATCGAGTCGATCGCCACCCCGGCCATGCCCACGTCGCCGGCCACCCGGGGGTTGTCGCTGTCGTAACCGCGGTGGGTGGGCAGGTCGAAGGCCACCGACAGCCCCTTCTGGCCGGCCGCCAGGTTCCGCCGGTAGAACGCGTTGGAGTCGGCCGCGGTGGAGAATCCCGCGTACTGCCGGACCGTCCACGGCTGGTTGACGTACATCGTCGGGTACGGCCCACGCAGGTACGGCGCGATGCCGGGGTAGCCGTTGAGGAAGTCCAGGCCGGCCAGGTCGTCCGGGCCGTACACCGGCTTGACCGCGATGCCCTCCGGGGTCAGCCAGTCGGTGACCGGCTCGGCGCCGGCCTGCCGCGGTGCGGAGCCGGCAACCGAACCGTCGCGCAGCGGCGCGGAGCCAGGATCGAACAACGATGCGGTGCTGAAGTCGGGTATCACGCCTCGGCCTCCTCGAAGATCCAGCGCAGCCGCTCCAGCGCGTCGCAGCCGGTGAACACCGCCCGGTCGATGTCGCCGCCGACCAGTTCCGGCTTGCCGGCGATCCAGACCGCGCGGGCGCCGGCGCCCTTCAGCGCCGCGGCGGCCTCGGCGGCCTGCTCGGCGTACACCTTGTCCGAGGAGCACAGGCAGGCGATCCGGGCGCCGCTGGCGGCGAACGCGGCGGCCAGCCCGGCCGGCTCCCCGGTGCCTACCACCGGCTCGACGCCGCCGGCCTGCGCCAGGTTGCTCGCAAAGTTCAGCCGCGGCGTGTGCACCGCGGCGGGTCCGAGCGCGGCCAGGAAGATCGCCGGACGAGCGCCGGCCTCGGCCAGCTCATCGGCCCGGTCACGCAGCTGCTCGTAGTCCTCGGCGTACCGGTGCACCGGCAGGCCTTTACCGGTCAAGGCCGGGCGGGCCGGCCGGCGCACCGGTTCCTCGGCCAGCAGCGGGAACTCGCTGACCCCGGTGATCGGGTCGCTGCGGTGCGCCAGGTTGCGCCGCCGGGCCTGCCAGCTGCGTTCCAGCAGCTCGGCCAGCGCGCCGGATTCCAGCGCGGCCGGCGCGCCACCGGTCCGCTCCAGCTCGGTGAACTTGTGCCAGGCCGCCTCGGCGAGCCGGTCGGTGAGCGCCTCCACGTAGTACGAACCGCCGGCCGCGTCGGTCACCCGGGCCAGGCTGGCCTCGTCGTGCAGGATGGCCTGGATGTTGCGGGCCAGCCGCCGGCCGAACTCGTCCGGCTGGCCGAGCGCGGCGTCGAACGGCGTGACCGTGATCGCCGCCGCGCCGCCGATCGCGGCCGCGAAGCAGCCGATGGTGGTGCGCAGCAGGTTCACCCAGGGATCCCGGCGGGTGAGCATCGCCGCCGAGGTGACCGCGTGCTGGCGCTGGCCGGCCCGCTGTTCGATGCCGGACAACTCACCGATCCGGTCCCAGATCCGGCGGGCGGCACGCAGCTTGGCGATCGAGCCGAACTGGTCGGCGGTGACCGCGTACCGGAATTCCAGGCCGGCGAACGCGGTAGTCAGCGGCACGCCGGCCGCCTCGGCCGCCCGCAGGTAGGCCAGCCCGACCGCGGCGGTGACCGCCAGCTCGTCGCCGTCGCTGCCGCCCGCGTCGTGATAGACCGTGCCGTCCACGGTGATCGGCAGCAGGTTCGGGTACCCGTCGGTCAGCCGCCAGAGCTCGGCCAGCGGTGTCAGGTCCGGCGCGGCGCCGGTCCGGGCTGCTGCGCCGACCGGATCGGCGCCCAGGCTGCCCCGCACCTCGGCCGGCGCCAGCTCGGCGGCCAGCTGCAGGAACGTCCTTGCCGCATCGAGGCAATCCGTCCCGGCGTCGAGCACCACCGGCACCAGCTCCAGGTACACCCCGGCCAGCGCCTCGGCCAGCCGGCCGGCCGGGATGCCGTCCGGGCCGAGCTTGAGCCACAGCGACGAGGCGCCGCCGGCCAGGTCGGCCAGGATCGCCCGGCTCGCCGCGACCGGATCGGCGTCGTCGTGCCGGGCGCGGACGTCCCAGCCGGGCCGCGGCTGGTCGCCACGCAGGTACGGCGGCCGGCCCGGCTCGGCGGCCGGCAGCTCCGGCAGGTCGTCCGCGGTGTAGAGCGGAGCCACCGGGAATCCGTCGTAGCCCTCGTGTGCCAGCGCCGTTTCCGGCTCGGCCTCGTCGTACCGGATGCCGGACTTGGCGAGCACGCCGGCCACCAGCTCACGCCAGCGCTGCCGGCTGGCCGGCGGGAAGTCGGCCGCCAGGGACAGCGGCTGGTCCGGCTGCTCACTCATGAGCCGAATGGTAGGACCGTCGGCGTCACCGGGGCCGGGCGTGGTGGCTTATCTCTCGCCGCCGGCACTGACCGATTGCGGACAGCCGAGGCAGGCCATCGGGTTCCGCCACCCGCCGGCTCGGCTCAGACGTGATCCGGCAGCAAGCGGTCCAGCCCGGATAGGCTCTGTGGCCGTGACCGCGACGACCACCGACGATCCCGACCAGCTCGCCACCGAGGCGGCCGCCGCGCTGGCCGAGCGCACCGGCACCGACCGGCACGACGTGGCCCTGGTGCTCGGGTCCGGCTGGCTGCCCGCGGTGGCGGAACTGGCCGAGCGGGCCGACGTCGACGTGGCCTTCCCGAGCACCGAACTGCCCGGATTCGTACCGCCCTCGGTGGCCGGCCATGCCGGCACCATCCGGTCGCTGCGGGTCAACGGCACCCGGTTGCTGGCCTTCCTCGGCCGCACCCACTTCTACGAGGGCCACGGCGTCGCCGCCGTGGTGCACGGCGTGCGGATGGCGGCCCGGGCCGGTTGCCGGATCACCGTGCTCACCAACGGCTGCGGCGGCCTGCGCGAGGACATGGCCATCGGGCAGCCGGTGCTGATCAGCGACCACATCAACCTGACCGCCAGCACGCCGCTGGTCGGGCCCCGGTTCGTAGACCTGACCGACCTGTACTCACCCCGGCTGCGCGCGCTGCTGCGGGAGATCGACCCGTCCCTGGCCGAGGGGGTGTACGCCCAGTTCCCCGGCCCGCAGTACGAGACGCCGGCCGAGGTGCGGATGGCCCGGATCCTGGGGGCGGATCTGGTCGGCATGTCCACCGCGCTGGAGGCCGTCGCGGCCCGCGCCGAGGGGTCGGAGGTGCTCGGCATCTCGCTGGTCACCAACCTGGCCGCCGGCATGACCGGGCAGCCGCTGAACCACGAGGAGGTGCTGGCCGCCGGCAAGGCCGCGGCGTCCCGGGCCGGCAAGCTGCTGATCGACCTGCTCGGCCGCCTGTGAGTGAGCATCGCAGGGACGAAGTCTCTGAGACGAGTGAGCATCGAGCGAGGTACGAGCGAGGCGCGGAGCGAGCCGGGGTTGCGAGCGGAGTGGGCATCGAGCGAGGCGCGGAGCGAGCCGGGGTTGCGAGCGGAGCGAACGCGGCGATGAGCGCCAACGCGAAGAGCCTGGAGACGCGGTGAATCAGACGGTGCTGCTCACCGGTTCGCAGGGCCGGGTCGGGTCCTCGTTGCGCGAGCTGCTGCCCGCGCTGGGCTGGCGGGTACGCGGCTTCGACCGGGCCGCCGGGGCGGACGTCACCGGCGAGCTGACCGACCCGGCCGCGCTGGACACCGCGCTGGCCGGGGTGGCCGCGGTGGTGCACCTGGCCGGCCAGCCGACCGAGGCGCCGTGGCCGGTCATCCGGGAGTCGAACATCGAGGGCTGCTTCCAGCTGTTCGAGGCGGCCCGGCGGGCCGGGGTGCGCCGGGTGGTCTTCGCCTCGTCCAACCACGCCGCCGGCTTCACCCCGCGCGGGGCGTCCGAGCTGCCGCCGGACACCCCGGCCCGGCCGGACACCCTGTACGGGGTGAGCACGGTCTTCGGCGAGGCGCTGGCCCGCTACTACAGCGACCGGTACGGCTTCGCGGTGGCCTGCCTGCGGATCGGCACCTTCGCCGAGCGGCCGCCGGACCACCGGTCGCTGGCCAGCTGGCTGTCCCCGGACGACTGCGCCCAACTGGTGGACCGCTGCCTGCGCAGCCCGCAGTTGCGGTACGCGCTGATCTGGGGAATCTCGGCCAACTCCGGCCGCTGGTGGTCGCTGGCCAACCCGGTCGGCTACCGGCCCGGTTCGGACGCGGCCGGCCAGCCACCGTCCGAACCGCCGGCCGCCACCGACGATCTGGTCGGCGGCAGGTTCACCACCGCCGGGTACGGCATCGACGAGATCGCGGCGGGTGAGCGCCGATGACCGTACCGGCCGAGTTGCGCGCCCGGGTGCAGGCCTGGATCGCCGACGATCCGCACGACGGCGACGCCACCGAGTTGCGGGAGCTGCTGGCCGCCGGGGCGGCCGGCGAGCTGGCCGACCGGTTCGCCGGCGAGCTGCGGTTCGGCACCGCCGGCCTGCGTGGGCCGCTGCGGGCCGGCCCGAACGGCATGAACGCGGCCGTGGTGCGCCGGGCGGCGGCCGGCATCGCGGCGCAACTGGCCGCCGAGGGCCGGATGGGCGAGCCGGTGGTGATCGGCTACGACGGCCGGCACCGGTCGCGGGAGTTCGCGCTGGACTCGGCCCGGGTCTTCGCCGCGGCCGGCTTCGCGGCCCGGCTGCTGCCGCGGCTGCTGCCCACCCCGGTGCTGGCCTTCGCGGTCGGCCAGCAGCGGGCGGCCGCCGGGATCATGGTGACGGCCTCGCACAATCCCCCGCAGGACAACGGCTACAAGGTCTACGCCGGCGACGGCGCGCAGATCATCCCGCCGCTGGACGGCCAGATCGAGGCACGGATCCGGGCGGTGCCCTCGGTACGGGCGATCGAGTTGTCCGATGACTTCCTGGTGCTCGGCGAGGACCTCATCGAGCAGTACGTGACCGCGGTCAGCCGGCTGGTCTCGCCGGATTCGCCGCGCAAGCTCGCGGTGGTGCACACGTCCATGCACGGCGTGGGCGGCCGGCTGATCCGGCAGGTGTTCACCGCGGCCGGCTTCCCGGCTCCCGACGAGGTGGCCGAGCAGGCCGAACCCGATCCGGACTTCCCCACCGTGGCGTTCCCCAACCCGGAGGAGCCGGGTGCGATGGACCTGGCGCTGGCCCGGGCCGAGCGGACCGGCGCCGATCTGCTCATCGCCAACGACCCGGACGCCGACCGGTGCGCGGTGGCGGCGAAGTTCGGCGACCACTGGCGGATGCTGCGCGGCGACGAGGTCGGCGTCCTGCTGGCGGATTGGCTTATTCGCAAAGGGGTTCGCGGTACGTACGCGACCACCGTGGTGTCCTCGCAGTTGCTGCGGGCGCTGGCCGGGCGGGCCGGCGTCGGCTACGCCGAGACGCTCACCGGCTTCAAGTGGATCTCCCGGGCTGCGCCGGATCTGGTGTACGGCTACGAGGAGGCCCTCGGGTACGCGGTCGCCCCGTCGCTGGTCCGCGACAAGGACGGCATCTCGGCCGCGCTGCTGTTCGCCGAACTGGCCGCCGTGCTGAAGGCCAGCGCGTCCTCCATCCCGCAGCGACTGGCCGAACTGGCCGTCGAGTTCGGCCTGTACGCCACCCGCCAGCAGTCCTGGCGGGTGGCGGACCTTGCGCTGATCGGCGCCGCGATGACCCGGCTGCGGACCGCCCCACCCGATCGGCTGCTGGGCCGGCCGGTCACCGTGACCGATCTGGCGCCGGAGAACGACGTGCTGATCCTGCGCTTCGACGGTGGCCGGGTGGTGGTCCGGCCGTCCGGCACCGAACCGAAGTGCAAGGCGTACCTGGAGGTGGTGGTCGCCGACGCCCGGGACATCGCCGCGGCCGAGGCCACCGCACGCAGTTGGCTGGACGAGCTGGCCGGCACGATCACCGAGGCGCTCGGCCTGTAGGCCCATCCCTTCCAGGCGCGGTACCGGATGGGCAAATTGGACGGTCCATCTACAGCCAAGACCGCCGCGTTTCGTTAGAGTTCATCCGTTTTTGTCGGGGTAGCGCGTTCGATCGCCGGATCCGGGCGATCAGACGGGTCCGGGCGATCGCCGGTTCCGGCGATCAGAGAAGAGGCCCCCAGTGCCGAAGACTGCCGTCCGTTCCCGCCGTGCCGGCGCGCTACTCGGAGTCGCCGGCCTGGCCGCGCTCGCCTGCACCGGCGTCGCCGGCCAGGCGAGTGCGGCCGGCGCCGGCTACCCGTACTCGCCCGCGGCCGGCCACCCGTACCGGCACGGCGTGCTGCCAGCCATCGGCACGCAGCAGAAGATGAACAGCTACGCCGCCGCGCACCCGAACGTGACGACCGTGACCGGCCCGGAGACGCTGTCCTACGGCGGTGGACCGGACGGGGTGGTCAGCGGACACAACAAGACCTACCTGATCTTCTACGGCACCCAGTGGGGCACCTCCTCCACCGATGCCAACGGCAACCTGAAGTTCACCGGCGACTCGGCCGGTGCGGCCGGCGCGGCGCAGCAGATGTTCAAGGGCATCGGCACCAACGGCGAATTGTGGTCGGCGGACCTGACCCAGTGGTGTGACGGTGCGGCCCTTCGCGCCACCGCCTGCCCCGCGTCCGGTGCCAGCTACGTCCCCTACCAGACCGGCGGCGTGCTGTCCGGCGTCTGGTACGACAACTCCGCAGCCTCCCCGTCGGCTGCCACCAGTGCTCAGCTGGGCCAGGAGGCGGTCAAGGCAGCCGGCCACTTCGGCAACACCACCGCCGCGGCCAACCGGTACGCCTACTACGTGATCCTCTCGCCGCACGGCACCAACCCGGACAACTACCAGGGCCAGTACTGCGCCTGGCACGACTGGAACGGTGACGTCGGCGTCTCCTCGCCGTACGGCAGCATCGCCTTCTCCAACCAGCCGTACAACATCGACTCCGGTGCCGGCTGCGGCGTCGGCTTCGTCAACTCCCCCGGCACCACCGACGGCTACACCATCACGCTCGGGCACGAGTGGCACGAGATGATGTCGGACTGGTCCCCGACCGACGGCTGGACCAACCACACCGGCTCCTCCTACAACGGCGAGGAGAACGCCGACGAGTGCGCCTGGATCCCGCCGGGCCAGCCCGGTGGCGCCGCCAACGTCTCGTTCGGCTCGTTCGGTAGCTATGCCGAGCAGGCCAGCTGGTCCAACGACACCAACGAATGCGACATCAGCCACGCCATCGTCACGCACGGCACCGGCGGGGTGACGGTCACCAACCCGGGCAACCAGACCGGCACGGTGGGCAAGCCGGTCAGCCTGCAGCTGTCGGCCTCCGGCGGCAGCGCGCCGTACGCCTGGAGCGCCACCGGGCTGCCGACCGGCCTGGCGATCAACTCCTCGACCGGCCTGATCTCCGGCACCCCGTCCACCGCGGGCACCTTCGGCGTGACGGTGACCGCCCGGGATGCCACCGGGGCCACCGGTTCGGCCAGCTTCAGCTGGACGATCGCCTCCAACACCTGCTCCAGCCCCGGCCAGAAGCTGCTCAACCCGGGCTTCGAATCCGGCAACGTGAGCTGGTCGGCCAGTACCGGTGTCATCGGCCAGTACGGCTCCGCCGGCGAGCCGCCGCACAGCGGCACCTGGGACGCCTGGCTGGACGGCTACGGCAGCACCCGTACCAACACGCTCTCCCAGACCGTGACGATCCAGTCCACGTGCACCGCAACCTTCTCGTTCTACCTGCACATCGACACGGCCGAGACGACCACCACCACGGCCTACGACAAGCTGACGGTCAAGGCGAACACCCTGACGCTGGCCACCTACTCCAACCTCGACCACAACACCGGCTACGCCCTGCACACCTTCACGGTTCCGGCCGGCAACACCACCGTCACCTTCACCGGCACCGAGGACGCCTCGCTGCAGACCTCCTTCGTGATCGACGACACGGCGTTGAACGCGTCCTGATCGCCGCCGGGACTCGCTAGTCCTGCGGCACCTTCGGGCAGGCGCCGGTGAGCAGCGTGGCCGGCGGGGTGCCGGCGGTGACCCGGGCGCAGCCGGTGCGGTGCAACGCCGCCCCGGTCTGCCGGTAGGTCGCCCAGTAGTTGTGCCCGTGCGCGTAGTCCGGGGTGTAGTCGTTCTCCATCCCGGCCACGTCGAGCAGCCCGTCGCCGTCCAGGTCGGCGGCGACCGGCATGCTGCTGTCGAAGATCACGCTGCCGGCGGACGGGCTGGTCAGCGCGCCGGAGCGCAGCAGCAGGATCTCGGCGCTGCCGGCGTGCGCGCCGAGCGCCGAGGTGACCACGCAGTTCGGCTGGCCGGCGGTGGCCAGGCAGCTCAGCGTGGCCGCCCAGCCGTAGCCGACCCGGCCGGTCCACCAGCTCAGATGCCGGCCGCCGCTGAGCAGTTCCACCACCGGCGTGCTCGAGTCCGGCACGGCAGGCGCCGGATAGCTCCACAGCCGGACGGTGTAACCGCCGCCGAGTGAGCTGGCCGGCTTCGGGGTGCACCGGTGCGCGGCGCACGGCACCAGCACCGGCTGCTGGCTGCCCGACCGGCCGGCCTGCGCCGACGGGCCGGCCGGGTTGGCGTGTCGCTGCGAGGCGCATCCGGTGGCCAGCAGGGCCAGCATCAGGGCGGCTACCGCCACCCGGGAGAAGCCGTTCACGCCGGCCTCAGGAGCTGGTCGGGCTGGGCGACGGGCTCACCGTCGCGGCGGGCGCCGGCGCGAACCCGGAGCCGGCGTTGTCCACCTCGATCACCGAGTGCAGCTGGTCGCCGGGGTCGATCGCGGCGATCGCGTAGAAGCCGGTGCCGGCGCCGGCGATGAGCTGGTCGAGGCTGCAACGGCTGCCGGCCGGCGGGCACAGTTGACCGCCGGAGGTGACGGTCAGGTCGGCGGCGAGGGTGGCGCTGTACCGGCGAGCCGATTCCACCTGGTACAGGTCGCTGCCGCCCGGGCCCGCTCCGGGGCTGACCACCGCGTACTCGAACTGCAGCCGCTGGCCGGCCTGGTCGTAGCCGGTGACGAAGATCAGCGCGTTGCCGGCCGGGCTGCCGGACGGGCTCGGGCTGGGCCGGCCGGACCGGTACGGATCGACGCTGGGCCTGCCGAGGGTCGGCGGAGCGGTCCGCACGTCGGACGGGCTCGGCGCGGCAGCCGGTGGCTGGCGGGTCGCCGATCCGACGGCAGACGGGTAGCTGCCGGCCACGCCGGTGCCGGCTACCGCAGTGCCGGCCACCGTGCTGCCGGCCGTCCCGGGATGGCTGCTCGAACCGGGCGCCGCCGGCCGATGCGCCGGAGCGGCGTGGCTGGTGGCGACGACCGCCGGACGTGGCGCGGGAGGTGGCGGCACGTCGTTGGCCCGGATGCTGGAGGCGGTGATCACGGTGGCCGCCACCGCGACCGAACCGCCCACCGCGGCCAGCAGCACACCGCCGCCGACCACGAACGGCCCGAGCACGACGTGCCGTGCGGTCAGCCGCGCGAGGCCGCGCCGGTCGCGCGGGACCTCTTCGAACATGCGTGCCTCTCCTGCCTGCGCCGCGAGCATCCGGCCGTCACTCGAGTAGACGGTCGACATGGCTTGGACGTTGCATGCTCGCTGCAGTATTTAAACGCTCGCCTGATCAGAACATGCTGAGGAGCCGATCTGAACTGCTTTTGATACCGAGCTGTGACGTCAGCCGCAAACCCGAACGGACGGTCGGGTTCGTCGCCGGATCAGCTTGAATTTCCGGCCGAACGTACGGTCGCCTCGGCTACCGCGGACCGAACTGGCGATCACCCGCGTCGCCGAGGCCGGGCACGATGTAGGCGTGGGCGTCCAGCCCCTCGTCGATGCTGGCGGTGAACAGCCGGCCGGCCAGGCCACTCCGTTCCACCGCGGCGACCCCCTCCGGAGCGGCCAGCGCACAGACCACGGTGATGTCGCTGGGCTGCCGGCCGGCCAGCAGCCGGCAGCAGTGGATCAGTGAGCCGCCGGTGGCCAGCATCGGGTCCAGCAACAGCACCGACCGGCCGGCCAGGCTGTCCGGCAACGAGGCCATGTAGGCCTCCGGCAGGTGGGTCTCCTCGTTGCGGGCCAGCCCGACGAAGCCCATCTGCGACTCGGGCAGCAGGTTGAACGCCGCCTCGGCCATGCCCAGGCCGGCCCGCAGCACCGGCACCAGCAGCGGCGGGTTGGCCAGCGCGATCCCGACGGCCGGCGCCACCGGGGTCACGATGGGTACCTCGCGCACCTCCAGTTCGCGGGTCGCCTCGTAGACCAGCAAGGTGGCCAACTCGCGCAGCGCGGCCCGGAACTCGGCGTTGCTGGAGGACTGATCCCGCATCACGGACAGCCGGGACCGGACGATCGGGTGGTCGACGACGACGGTCTGCACGGGCGCAGACTCTATCGTTACGGCCGGTCCGGCTGCACCGCCAACGCCCGGCCGCCACACCGGCCCGGCTGGGCCTTCCAGCCCGGCGCGGCCGGCCGGCCTTCTAGACTGTGCCGGTGAGTGCCACCATCTCCGCCGGTTCGGACGCGGCCGGCAACCCGGCCAGCGGCATCGTCCGGCCGGATCTCGCCGCCGCCACCAGCGAACTGACCCGGGACGACGCCTCGCTGCGCCGGTTCCTGCACGGCCTGCCGGGGGTGGACGAGGTCGGCGCCGAGGCACGCGCCGCCACGCTGGCCACCCGCAGCATCAAGACCACCGCCAAGGCCTGGGCGATCGACACCGCGATCAGCATGGTCGACCTGACCACGTTGGAGGGGGCGGACACCCCCGGCAAGGTGCGCTCGCTCTGCGCCAAGGCGATCCGGCCGGACCCGGGTGATCCGGCGGTGCCGTCGGTCGCCGCGGTGTGCGTCTATCCGGATCTGGTCGGCACCGCGGTGCAGGCGCTGCGCGGCTCGCGGGTCGCGGTGGCCTCGGTGGCGACCGCGTTCCCGTCCGGACGGGCGTCGCTGCCGACCAAGCTGGCCGACGTGGCCGAGGCGGTGGCCGCCGGCGCCGGCGAGATCGACATGGTGATCGACCGTGGCGCGTACCTGGCCGGCCGGTACGGCCAGGTGTACGAGGAGATCGTGGCGGTCAAGCAGGCCTGCGGGACGGCGCACCTGAAAGTGATCCTGGAGACCGGCGAACTGGTCACCCTGGACAACGTCCGGCGGGCGTCCTGGTTGGCGCTGCTGGCCGGCGGTGACTTCATCAAGACCTCGACCGGCAAGGTGAATCCGGCCGCCCGGCCGCCGGTCGCGTTGGTGATGCTGCAGGCGGTACGCGATTTCGCCGCGCGTACCGGGCAGATCCGGGGCGTCAAGCTGGCCGGCGGAATCCGGTCCAGCAAGGAGGCGGTGCGCTACCTGGTGATGGTCAACGAGGTGGCCGGCGAGGCCTGGCTGCATCCGGAGACGTTCCGGTTCGGCGCCTCCAGCCTGCTCAACGATCTGCTGCTGCAGCGGCACAAACTCCGCACCGGGGCCTACGACGGCCCGGACTACGTCACGCTGGACTAAGAGGGACATGACCGAGATAGCGAAACCCGAGACCGGATTCGTCTACGCCCCGGCGCCGGAATCGGCCGGCATCGCCAGGCTGAAACCCTCGTACGGAATCTTCGTCGGCGGCGAGTTCCGGCCCGGCCGCGGCGAGGCGGTCAAGACCGTCAACCCGGCGAACGAGGAGCCGCTGGCCGAGGTGGCCGAGGCGAACGCGGCCGACGTCGAGGATGCCGTCGCGGCGGCCCGGGCGGCCTACGACGGCGGCTGGTCGACGCTGCCCGGCAGCGCCCGGGCCAAGTACCTGTTCCGGATCGCCCGGGCGATCCAGGAACGCGCCCGGGAACTGGCGGTGCTGGAGTCGCTGGACAACGGCAAGCCGATCCGGGAATCCCGCGATGTCGACGTACCGACCGCCGCGGCGCACTTCTTCTACTACGCGGGCTGGGCGGACAAGCTCGGCTACGCCGGCTTCGGGCCGGACCCGCGGCCGATCGGGGTGGCCGGCCAGGTGATCCCGTGGAACTTCCCGCTGCTGATGGCGGCCTGGAAGATCGCGCCGGCGCTGGCCGCCGGCAACACCGTGGTGCTCAAGCCGGCCGAGACCACCCCGCTGACCGCGCTGGTGCTGGCCGAGATCATCGCCGAGTGCGACCTGCCGCCGGGCGTGGTGAACATACTGCCCGGCGGGCCGGCGGTGGGCCGGGCGGTGGTCGAGCATCCCGGCGTGGACAAGATCGCCTTCACCGGATCCACCGCGGTGGGCAAGCAGATCCAGCGTTCGGTGGCCGCCTCCGGCAAGCGGGTGTCACTGGAGCTGGGCGGCAAGGCGGCCAACATCGTCTTCGACGATGCCCCGCTGGACCAGGCGGTCGAGGGCATCGTCAACGGAATCTTCTTCAACCAGGGGCATGTCTGCTGCGCCGGTTCCCGATTGCTGGTGCAGGAATCGATCCACGACGAGCTGGTCGAGTCACTGCGGGACCGGCTGGCCACCCTGCGGCTCGGTGACCCGCTGGACAAGAACACCGACATCGGCGCGATCAACTCGGCCGCGCAGCTGGCCCGGATCCGCGAGCTCTCGGACTCCGGGGTGGCCGAGGGCGCCGACCGGTGGTCGCCGGAATGCACCCTTCCGGAAAGGGGATTCTGGTTCCCGCCGACCGTGTTCACCGGCGTCAGCCAGGCCAGCCGGATCGCCCGCGAGGAAATCTTCGGCCCGGTGCTGTCGGTGCTCACCTTCCGTACCCCGCAGGAGGCGGTGGACAAGGCGAACAACACTCCGTACGGGCTGTCGGCCGGCATCTGGACCGAGAAGGGCTCGCGGATCCTCTGGATGGCCAACCGGCTGCGGGCCGGCGTGGTCTGGGCCAACACCTTCAATCGCTTCGATCCCGCCTCGCCGTTCGGCGGCTACAAGGAATCCGGCTTCGGCCGGGAAGGCGGCCGGCACGGCCTGGAGGCCTACCTTGCCCACTAAGTCGAGCAAATCCGCGTCCGCCGACCGGGTCGCCGTCCGCAAGACCTACAAGCTCTACATCGGCGGCGCGTTCCCCCGCTCGGAGTCCGGCCGGTCGTACCCGGTGGCCGGGCCGTCCGGCGAACTGCTCGCCCATGCCGCGCAGGCCTCCCGCAAGGACCTGCGCGACGCGGTGGTCGCCGCCCGGGCCGCGTTCGCCGGCTGGTCCGGCGCGACCGCGTACAACCGCGGCCAGATCCTGTACCGGATCGCGGAGATGATGGAAGGCCGGCACGCCCAGTTCAGCGCGGAGGTGCAGGCTGCCGAGGGTGGTTCGGAGGCTGCCGCCACCGCCCAGGTGGACGCGGCGATCGACCGCTGGGTCTGGTACGCCGGCTGGACCGACAAGTTCGCCCAGGTGGCCGGTGGGTCCAACCCGGTGGCCGGCCCGTACTTCAACTTCTCGCTGCCCGAACCGGCCGGTGTGGTCGGGGTGATCGCGCCGCAGCAGGAGTCGCTGCTCGGCTTCGTCTCGGTGGTGGCGCCGGTGATCGCCACCGGCAACACCGTGGTGGTGATCGCCTCGCAGGAACGGCCGCTGCCGGCGGTGTCGCTGGCCGAGGCGCTGGCCACCTCGGACCTGCCCGGCGGGGTGCTCAACCTGCTCACCGGTTCGGTGACCGAACTGGCACCCTGGCTGGCCGGCCACCGGGACGTCAACTGCCTGGACCTGACCGGGGTGCCGCCGGCCGGCCGGGTGCCGCTGGCCGAGGCGGCCGCCGAGAACGTCAAGCGGGTGTACTCGCCGCCGGCATTCGACGCCGCCGCGGACCCGGGCCTGTCCCGGCTGACCGCCTTCACCGAGACCAAGACGGTCTGGCATCCCATGGGTGTGTAGGTTTCGGAGCATGCCATCCTTCGCCGAACCGATCGTCGCCATCCGGCTGACCGCCGGTGGCCGCAGCGGAATCACCCTGTACGCACCGCCCTGGGAGGACGCCGAGGGTGAGGAGTGGCAGGGCTTTCTCGGTGACGGCGCCAAGATCGTGCTGCTGGGCACCGTCGACGAGCTCAACACCTGGCTGGGTGACCATCCCGATCACGACCTGGCCGACCACCCCGCCTGGCCGGCGTTCGCCCAGCGGGGCAAGGCGGTGCTCGAGCCCGCTCCGGAGGCCCGCTACGACCTGGACGCGGTCTACGAACTGGCCGCGACCGAACCGGATCCGGAGACCGTCTCGGAGCTGGCCGACGCGGTGGACATCGCCGCCCGGATCGCCGACGCCTGCGAGGACGGCATGCTCCGCTCGCTGCTCAACGGCACCCGGGAGTACGTCCTGCTGGTGGAGGGCGAGACCGACTACCACACCGGCAAGGAGGGCCGCGCCGAGTGGTCCCGGCTGGGCAGCGTGGTCGCCGAGAGCTGGGAGCGGGCCGAGACCCGGCTGCAGACCTGGCTGAACTGGCAGGGTTCGGCCACCGTGCCGATCGAGGTGGCGGACGACGCCGGGCTCGATGACTGAGCTCGGATGACAGAACCGGCGCATACCGCCGCCGAGGCCGGTCGGTTGCTGGCGAGCGGCTCGGTCAGCTCGGCCGGGCTGACCGAGCAGTACCTCAGCCGGATCGAGCGGCTGAACCCCGTCCTGCACGCGGTGATCGCCACCGCGCCGGACGCGCTGACGGCCGCCCGGGCCAGCGACCAGCGCCGCCGCAACGGCAACCTGCTCGGCCCGCTCGACGGAATCCCGTTGCTGGTCAAGGACAACATCGAGGCGGCCGGGCTGCCCGGCACCGCGGGATCCCGGGCGCTGCTGACGTCCCCGCCGACCGCCGACGCCCCGCTGGTCGGCCAGCTGCGGGCGGCCGGCATG
>DASUAC010000509.1:0-13589 GCA_035763985.1 Jatrophihabitans sp.
CGGCTCCGTCGGCGAGCCGATCAACCCGGAGGCATGGATCTGGTACCGCAAGAACATCGGCGGCGACCGCACGCCGGTGGTGGATACCTGGTGGCAGACGGAGACGGGCGGGATCATGGTCAGCCCGCTCCCGGGCGTCACCGAATCCAAGCCAGGCTCGGCGATGCGAGCGATGCCGGGCATCAGCGTCGACGTGGTCGACGACCAGGGAAAGGCGGTGCCGAACGGTGGCGGTGGTTTCATCGTGATCACCGAGCCTTGGCCGGGCATGACGCGTGGCATCTGGGGTGACCAGGAGCGGTTCAAGGAGACCTACTGGGCGCGATTCGCCGACCAGGGCTACTACTTCGCCGGCGACGGCGCGAAGAAGGACTCCGACGGCGACCTGTGGCTGCTCGGCCGGGTGGACGACGTGATGAACGTGTCCGGCCACCGGATCTCGACCACCGAGGTGGAGTCGGCGCTGGTCTCACATCCGTCGGTCGCCGAAGCTGCGGTGGTCGGCGCCACCGACCCGACCACCGGCCAGGGCATCGTGGCGTTCGTGATCCTGCGTGGTGGTAAGGCAGACGAGGGCGAAGCGATGGTGAGGGAACTGCGCAATCACGTCGCCAAGGAGATCGGTGCGATCGCCAAGCCACGCCAGATCATGATCGTGCCGGAGTTGCCCAAGACTCGGTCCGGCAAGATCATGCGGCGGCTGCTGCGAGACGTGGCCGAGCACCGCTCGATCGGCGACGTCACCACGCTGGCCGACACCACCGTGATGGATCTGATCAGCGAAGGGCTCAAGACCGGCCAGGCGGCCGAGGACTGAGCCGGGCAGCGTGCGGGAACGAGGCCGGGGAGGCTCAGCGCCGGGCGTCCGGCGAGGACGGTCCCGGGTGGGCCGCCGGCCGGAGAACCAGTTCCGGAATGGCGCCGTCCGCCGGTAGCAGCAGCACCGAGACGATCACCTCGGCCACCGTCTCCGGACGCAGGTAGTCGGCCGGCTGGTAGCTGCCCGACTCGGCCTCGCGGACCGTGCGTTGCATGTCGGTGTCGGTACGGCCTGGGTAGACCGCGCTCACCCGGATGCCGGGTTCCTCCTGCCGCAGTGCCTCGGCATAGCCGCGCAGCGCGAACTTCGACACGCCATAGGTGGACAGCGGCGGCCGGGCGTTGAGCCCCGACCCGGAGTTCACCAGCAGCACCGTCCCGGCAACAGCCCGCAGCGCCGGCAGCCAGATCCGGGTCAGCTGTGCCACCGCGACCACATTGACGGTGAACTGCTCGAGAAACACGTCCGGGCCGGCCTCGGCCATTGGGCCGGGACGCACCACCCCGGCGCAGTGCACCAAGCCGTCCAACCGGGTCACCGTCGCCAGCAAGGGCGCCAGCGCCTCGGCGAAACCGGCCGGCTCGGCCAGGTCCAGCGCGATCTGTCCGGTCAGCGCCGGCTCGGTCACCGGAGACCGAGCGATGCCGTACACCCGGTGACCCCCGGCCAGCAGCCGTTCGGCCACCGCCCGTCCGATACCGCGGGAGACCCCGGTGATCAGGTAATCCGCCACGGCAGAGACCCTAATGGTGCTGCATCGCGCTGGCTGGTTCAGAGTGGTGTTCGAGTCCGCCGGCGGGTGAGCACGAGCGGAGCCTGGCCGAGAAGGAACGACTGCCTTGCCGGTGTGCTAACCGCGTAAGGTTCTCTGCAGCACCGGTCCAACAGCGGCCCAGACCAGCAGGAAAGGACCAACCTCGGTGACGGCGGACTACGACGTGGCAAGCACTGGCGAACAGCCCTCGATCGGAACCCTGGTGGCCGACGCGACCTCCAGCTTCTCCACCCTGCTGCACGGTGAGATCGAACTGGCGAAGCTGGAGATCAAGTCCTCGGTACGCAACGCGGGCACCGGGGTGGTGCTGTTCATCGCCGCAGGGGTGGTGCTGGCGTACTCGCTGACGTTCGGCCTGATCTCGCTGGCCGAAGGATTGGTCACGCTCGGCATCTGGCGATGGGCCGCGTACCTGATCGTCTTCGGCTTCCTGGTGCTGCTGGCGCTGCTGCTGGTGTTCATCGGCGTCCGCCGGGTCAAGCGGGTCCGTGCCCCACAGCAGACCATCGACACCACCAAGGACACCGTCACCGCGCTGCGCAAGGCCACCGCCGGACATCAACCCAGCCACCGCGCCTGAACCCGAGGCGCCAGCGCGCCGAGGTCTCCAGACCCACCGCCTTCGAGTCATCCAGCAGCGGCCGCCAGCCCACGAGGAGCGCAGTGCCCGACGAATCCGCGGTGCTGATCGACGGGCCATGGACGCACCGGACCATCCGCGGCAACGGCATCGCGCTGCATGCGGTCGAGGCCGGCAGTGGGCCGCTGGTGCTGCTGCTGCACGGCTTTCCCACCTTCTGGTGGACCTGGCACCGCCAGCTGACCGACCTGGCCGAGGCCGGTTTCCGTGCCGTGGCGGTGGATCTGCGCGGTTACGGCGCCTCGGACAAACCACCCCGCGGGTACGACGCGACCACCCTGGCCGCCGACATCGCCAGCCTGGTCACCGCGCTCGGTGATAGCACCGCGGTGCTGGCCGGCAACGACCTCGGCGGGCTGCTGGCCTGGACGGTGGCCGCCCACCAGCCCCAGGTGGTCCGCCGGATCGCCGTGCTCGGCGCCGCGCACCCACTGCGGCTACGGCATGCCGTGCTGGCCGATCGCGGTCAACGACGAGCCTCGGCATACGCCCTGACCACCTTCCAGCTGCCCCGGTACGGCGAGCGGCTGCTGACCCGCGACGAGCGCTTCCTGCGGCAGCTGTTCGACCACTGGTCCGGCCCGCGCTGGCGAGGCACGCCGGACTTCGTGGCTGCGGTCACGCGCTATGCCGAGACGGTCCGGATCCATCCGGTGGCACATTGCTCGCTGGAGTTCTTCCGCTGGGCGGTACGTTCGCTGCCCCGACCGGACGGCCGCACCTACGCCGAGTCCATGCGGCCGCCGATCAGCCGGCCGGTGCTGCAGCTGCACGGCGACTTCGACACCTGCGTGCTGCCGGGCACCGCGGAGGGTTCCGGGCGCCAGGTGAACGCCGAATACCGGTGGCGGCTGCTCACCGGGGTCGGGCATTTCCCGCAACAGGAGGCGCCGGACGAGGTGTCCGAGGAGCTCATCCGGTGGGCGCGCCGGGACTGACCACCGAGCCGGCGCAAAACCGCCGCCCGAGCCGGCACAAAACAGCCGCCCGAGCTGACGCACCCGGACGCCCGGAACCGCCGCCCGACGGCCGATGCAGGCCACCCGGCCCGTCGAGCGGGGCAGCGTCAGTCGCAGTCCCCGGTGCTGACGTCCCGGGTCGCCGTCCGGCCGGTGCCGGCGTCGGCGGCCGCCTCCTGAGCGGTGAGCACGAAGCCGGTGTCGGCCGAGTCCAGCGCGGAGGCGAAGACGATGCCGAGCACCGCACCGCGGGTGTCGATCAATGGGCCGCCGGAGTTGCCGGCCCGCACCACCGACCGGATGGTGTAGATGTCGCGGTCCACCGACAGCTCGCCGTAGATGTCGTGCCCGCTGATCCGTTCCCAGTCCCGCACCCGGGCCGGCCGGACGTCGAAAGGGCCGTCCTGCGGGTAGCCGAGCACGATCGCGTCCTGGCCGCTAGCGGCGATCTCGGCCGCCATCGGCAGCGGCCGGGCGGTCAGGCCCGGCACCCAGAGCACCGCGATGTCGCGCGCCGGGTCGAACACCACCACGTGCGCGGTCAGCGGACCGGTGGGCGTCTGCACCTGTACCTGGTTGGCGCCGGCCACCACGTGCGCATTGGTGAGCATCCGCTGCCGGGCATAGACGAACGCGGTGCCCTCGATGCCCCGGTCGCAGGAGCGGGCGACCGACCGCACCTTCAGCACCGAAGCCCGGTCGGCCGCGACCGCGGGTGAGTGCAGCAGCGCCGGATCGGCTGGCGGCACGTCCACGATCCGGGTCGGCTGCAGCGCGCCGAACACCTGGGGGAAACCGCTGCGATCGACGAACAGCCGCAGCGAGCTGTACAGATTGCGCACCCCGTCCGGCAGCACGTCGTCCACCGCCCGGATCAGCGCGGACCGGCGTACCTGGCCGGCGATGGCCGGGTACGGCGCCACCGCGAGCGGCACCGCGACCATCCAGGCCACCAGCAGCACCGCCGCCGCCGAGAACAGCGCGCCGGCCGCGTGATCCAGCTGCCGGGCCGGATGCCAGGTGAGCCGGGAGCGCAGCCGGCCGGCGATCCAGACCGCGAGCAGCTGGCCGATCAACGCGAAGAACAGCACGCAGACGATGGCCACCGGCACCTGCGCCGCACCGTTGGCCAGCACCCGGCCGAGCGGCCGGGCCAGCTGCGCGCCGGCCGCCGCGCCGCCGAAGAACCCGGCCAGCGAGAGCGCGCCGACCACCGCGCCGTTCCGGTAGCCGCCCACCGCGTATCCGATCGCCGCCACGATCAGGATCAGGTCGAGCACGTCGAGGTGGTGCACGCGTTAGCTGCCCAGGACGATCAACGTGCCGGTCTGACCCTGCGCGACGTGGATCGTGCAGACGAAGGTGTACTTGCCCGGGGCCGGCGCGGTGAACTCCACGGACTTCTGCTGACCCGGGGTGACCAGCGGCACGTAGTCGTCCGGCAGACCGAGCAGCTGCCAGTCGTGCGGCGCGCCGGTTCCGACGTGCCGCAGCACGATCCGGACCTTGCCCGGGTGCACCGTGATGGTGGACGGCGAGAACCGGTAGCTCTGATCGGTGGTGATGGTGACCTGCTGCACGCCGGCCACCGCGACCGCGGTGCTGGATCCGGCGTGCGGCTCACGATTGATCGCCGACTGGCTCTGGCAACCGGCCGACAGGCCCGCGACGGCCAGCAGGCTCCCGACGAGCAACCCGGACAGCGCCGCACGCCCGGGCCGGTTGCGGCCCGGCAGCAGCCGGATCCGGCCGGTTGAGAACCGAGCCGGGCCGGTGCGCGCGCGGGTTCGCAGGACCACCCCGCGACCGTACCCGGCGCGGCTGAGCGGCCCGAGCCGGGACCGCGCTCGCCAAGGCAGGTCGGAGAGAGCCCGCTCAGGCGAGTACCGGCCGGAGCACGCCGCGGTCCCACGGCTGTTCCCAGCCCGCCAGCCGCAGCAGCCGGTCCAGCAGGCCGGCGGTGAAGCCCCAGACGAACAGTCCGGCCACCTCGAAGCCGGGACCGCGGAAGCCGGAGGAGTGCTGGACGGTGAACCGGTTGGCCGGGTCGGTGAGCTCGGCAACCGGCAGCCGGCGTACGGCAGCCACCTCCCCGGCATCCACCACGCCGACCGGATGCGGCTGCCGCCAGTGGCCGAGCACCGGGGTCACCACGAAGCCGGACGGCGGCAGGAACAACGCCGGCAGTTCGGCCAGCACGTCGACCGTCTCCGGCCGCAGCCCGACCTCCTCGTTCGCCTCGCGCAGCGCGGTCGCGGCGGGCGAGGCGTCGGTGGGGTCGGTGGCGCCGCCGGGAAACGCCACCTGGCCGGCATGGCTGCGCAGGCTGGCCGCCCGTTGCAACAGCAGCACGTCGGCCTCGGCCGCGCCGTCCGACGAGGCGAACAGCATCAGCACCGCCGAGTGCCGGCCGCTGCCGTCCTCCGGCGGGACGAATCGGGACAGCTGCTCGGCCCGGACCGATCGCACCGCTTCGGCCAGCGGCCGCAGCCATGGCGGCGCGAGTTCGGTCACCCGGTCAGGTCCGGATCGGTCTGGGACGGGCTCTTGACCAGCTTGGCGGCGGCCACCGGGTTCATCTCACCGATCCCGTAGGACGGGCAGAGCTTGGCCAGCGGGCACACCGCGCAGGCCGGCCGGCGCGCGTGGCACATCCGGCGACCGTGCCAGATCACCCGATGCGACAGGATCGTCCATTCCTTGCGGGGGATCAGCGCAGCGACGTCCTGCTCGATCTTGACCGGGTCGTCGTTGAAGGTCCACCGCCAGCGCTGGGCCAGCCGCAGGAAATGCGTGTCGATGGTCAGTCCCGGCACGTCGAAGGCGTTGCCGAGCACCACGTTGGCCGTCTTGCGCCCGAAACCGGGCAGCGTCACCAGCTCGGCCAGGCTGTTCGGCACCTCGCCGTCGAAGCGCTCGACGAGCTGCTGGCCGAGCTTGATCAGCGTGTTGGACTTGGCCCGGAAGAAGCCGGTGGCGTGGATCATCTCCTCCAACTCGGCCCGGTCGGCAGCCGCGTAGGCGGCCGCGTCCGGATACTTGGCGAACAGTGCCGGGGTGACCTCGTTGACCTTCTTGTCGGTGCACTGCGCGGACAGGATGGTCGCCACCGACAGCTCGAGCGGATTGGCGTAGTCCAGCTCGCAGTGGGCATGCGGGTAGAGCGCCGCCAGTTCCTTGTTGATGCGCCGGGCCCGCCGGGTCAGCGCCAGCGACGACTCCTGCCGGTCGTCAGCCGCTCTGGACGTCCGTCCGGCCGTCGCGCCCGCAGGGTCGGTCACTGTCTTCGCCACGCCGGCAAGCTTATTAGGGCACAATGACAACGCGATGATCGGATTTCTGGTGCTGCTCTTCCCGGTGCTGCTGATGGTGTTCATGCTCGTGATGGAACGCATCGAGGTGCCGCTCACCCGGGTGGCCGCGGACGACCGCGAGGTGCAGCAGTTCCTCGACAACGCCAACCCCGAGGAACTCGACACCCTGGTGCGCGAGGGCACCGACTCGGCGCTGCGCCGATTCCGGTCGCGGTTGCGCTTCCTGCCGCTGACCGGCCGCCGCCGAAGCTGACCGCTCCCCGCTGAGGCTGACCGCTCCCGCCGGCCGAGGTTGTCCGGCTGGCTGCGGGCGCGGGTCGTTCGGAGCCCGCACCGCCACTACCCCTAGAATCCGGCCATAGCCTGCCGGCAGTGACGCACGGCATACAGAGAGGGAGCTGGCGTGGACGAGGTGCTCCGCAGAGCCGGACTGTTCCAGGGTGTCGACCCTGCCGACGTGGAGGCGCTGGGCAGCCAGTTCGAGATCTTCGAAGCGGCACGCGGCACCATCCTGTTCAGCGAGGGCGAACCCGGCGACAGCCTCTACATCGTGTTGTCCGGAAAGGTGAAGCTCGGCCGCAAGTCCTCCGACGGACGGGAGAACCTGGTCGCGGTGATGGGCCCGGCCGATCAGTTCGGCGAACTCTCGCTGTTCGACCCCGGCCCGCGTACCGCCACCGCGGTGGTGGTGACCGATGCCCGGGTGGCCCGGCTGCCCAAGGCCGCGCTGACCAACTGGATCACCGAGCGTCCGCAGATCGCGCTGCAGCTGTTGCGGGTGGTCGCCCGCAGGCTGCGCCGGACGAACACCATGCTGGCCGACCTGATCTTCGTCGACGTTCCCGGCCGGGTCGCCAAGCAGCTGCTGCAGCTGGCCCAGCGGTTCGGTTCGGTGGACGGCGGCCAGCTGCGGGTCACCCACGACCTGACCCAGGAGGAGCTGGCCCAGCTGGTGGGTGCCTCCCGGGAGACCGTGAACAAGGCGCTGGCCGACTTCGCCCAGCGTGGCTGGCTGCGGCTGGAGGGCAAGAGCGTGGTCATCCTGGACCGGGAACGGCTGGCCCGCCGCGCCCGTTAGCGCGAACGCCCGCCGCGCCCGTTAGCGCGAACTCGCCAGAACGACCCGCAAGCGAGCCCGAACGACCAAGGCCGGCGCTAACCCGCTGAGCACCGAACGACTAAGGCTGGCGCAGGTAGGCCAGCTGGGCCCGTACGGACAGCTCGGCGGCCGGCCACAGCGCCCGGTCCACCTCCGCGTAGACCCGCTCCACCACCTGCTCCGGCGAGGCGTCCGGCAGCTCGGCGAGCACCGCCCGGACCTGGTCCAGCCGCTGCTCGCGATGTGCCAGGTACTGCGACGCGGCGGCACCGGCGTCCGGCAGTTCCGGGCCGTGCCCGGGCAGTACGGTGACCCCGGCCAGCGTGGCCAGCCGGCGCAGCGAGGCCAGGTAATCGGCGAGCACGCCGTCCGGGTGGGCGACCACGGTGGTGCCCCGGCCCAGGATGGTGTCACCGGTCAGCACCACCCGGTGCGAGCCGGTCGGCGGCAGCAGGAAGCACAGCGAGTCGGCGGTGTGGCCGGGCGTCCGCCACACCTCGATCCGCACCCCAGCGCCGCCGAGCACCATGCCCTCGGTCAGCCCCTCGCCGCCGTACCGGTGGGCCGGATCCAGCGCGTACACCGGCGCACCGGTCAGCTCGGCGAACCGGCGGGCGCCCTCGGCGTGGTCCGGATGCCCGTGCGTGAGCAGGATCAGCGGCACCGAGCCGGCGGCGGCCAGCACCGCCTGCAGGTGCGCCTCGTCCAGCGGCCCCGGGTCGACCACCACCGCCGACCGCCGGGCCGGGTCGTCGCGCAGCAACCAGGTGTTGGTGCCGTCCAGGGTCATCGGCGAGGGGTTGTCGGCCAGCACCACCGCGGCCAGCTCACCCACCTGGCGCAGCTGTTCGTAGGCGAGGCTCACGGCAGCCGCCGGCCGGTGGCGGTGATGAAGCCGGCGGGCAGCGGCAGCACGGTGCCGTCGCCGAGGTCGGCCACCCAGTCCCCGGCCGGCTGCTGCCGCAGCACCGGGGTGATCGGCCGGATCGTCCGGGACCCGGCGGCCGCCAGCACCTCGGCCGCCGTCGGGTGACCGGACAGCTCCATCAGCGTGCGGACGGTCGGCGGCAGCATCGGCCTGGTTCCCTCGCGGTACTCGGCCAGCGCCTGGGCCACCGGCAGCCAACCGGCCACCGAGGCCTCGCCCGAGATGTGGCTGGCCAGCGTCCGGTCCGGCAGCACCGCCACGAAGAAGTAGGCGTCGTACCGCCTGGTCTCGGCCGGCGGGGTGATCCACCGGGCCCACGGCCTGATCGCCTCCAACGGCAACCGGACGTCGGTCTCCTCGGCGATCTCCCGGGCCGCGGTACGCAACAGCACCGCGGCGTGCTCGGCGGTCACCCCGAGCTGGGCGGCCACCGCGGCCTCGTCCGCCGAGCGGGGGCCGGTCGCGTCCACCGGATCCACGCCGCCGCCCGGGAACACCGACATGCCCGGCGCGAACGCCATCCGCGGCACCCGCCGCATCAGCCAGGTCTCGAGGCCGTCAGCGCCGTCCCGCAGCAGCACCACCGTCGCCGCCTCCCGCACCGCCACCCCGGCGACCCGCTCGCCGGACACCGGCACCCCGGAAACCGGCTCGCCGGGCATCGGCTCGCCGGACACCGGCCGCTCGCTGGGCACGCGTCAGGCCACCTCGACGATCAGCTCGATCTCGACCGGGGCGTTCAGCGGCAGTTCGGCCACCCCCACCGCCGACCGGGCATGCCGGCCGGCCTCGCCGAAGATCTGGCCGAGCAGCTCGGACGCACCGTTGACCACCGCCGGCTGGCCGCCGAAGCCCGGCGCCGATGCGACGAAGCCGACCAGCTTGACCACCCGGACCACCGAGTCGATGCCGACCAGGGCATGCACCGCGGCCAGCGCGTTCAGCGCGCAGGTACGGGCGTGGCCGGCGGCGTCCTCGGCGGTCACCTCGGCGCCCACCCGGCCGGTGGCCGGCAGCGTGCCGCCGACCGTCGGCAGCTGCCCGGAGGTGTAGACCAGCGAGCCGGTCCGCACCGCGGGCAGGTAGGCGGCGACCGGCGCGGCAACCGGCGGCAGCTCGATGCCGAGCTCGGCCAGCCGGTCGGATACAGCAGGCATGGCTTTCCCCTCACCCAACGTCAGGACGTGACGGCAACCTACCGCGCCGGCTTTGTACGCTGGTCAGGTGCCCGAACGACCTCCGCTGCCGCGCCTGCACGTGGTGACCGGAAAGGGCGGGACCGGCAAGACCACCGTCGCCGGAGCGCTCGCGGTGGCGCTCGCCGGCCACCGGCAGCGGGTGCTGCTGATCGAGGTGGAGGGCCGACAGGGGCTGGCGCAGTTGTTCGACGCAGCGCCGCTGCCGTACGCCGAGACCCGGCTGACCGCGGTCCGCGGCGGTGAGGTGATCGGGCTGGCGGTAGACGCCGAGGCCGCGATGCTGGAGTACCTGGAGCTGTTCTACGGCATCAAGCGGGGCGGCGCGATGCTGCGCAAGATGGGCGCGATCGATTTCGTCACCACCATCGCGCCGGGGCTGCGGGACGTGCTGTTGACCGGCAAGGTCAAGGAATCGGTCACCCGGACCGGCCCCGGCGGCCGGCCGGTCTTCGACTCGGTGGTGCTGGACGCGCCGCCCACCGGCCGGATCACCGCGTTCCTGCAGGCCACCCACGAGGTGGCCGGGCTGACCAAGATCGGCCCGATCCACCGGCAGAGCGCCGGGGTGACCGAGCTGCTGCATTCCGGGCTGACCGCCGTGCACATCGTCACCCTGTTGGAGGAGATGCCGGTGCAGGAGACCCTGGACGCCGCCGCCGAGCTGCGCCGGGCCGGCTACCGGATCGGCCAGGTGATCGTGAACCGGGCTCGTCCGGAGCTGGTCGGTGCCGGCGCGCCGGACCCCGAGGCGCTCGCCGAGGGCCTGGCGGCGGCCGGACTGAGCCCCGAACTGGCGCCCGGCCTGACCGCCGAGATGGCCGACTACGAAGCCCGCCAGCGGGTGCAGGAACTGACCGCGGCCGAGCTGGCCGGGCTCGGGGTGCCGGTACGCCGGCTGCCGGAGCTGCCGCCGCCGGTCGACCTGGGCAGTCTGTTCGAGCTCGCCGAGGCGTTGGATCCGGACGCCTGGCACGGAGCGCCGGCATGACCGCAGCCCCGGGCAACCGTCAGCGGCCGCCGATGTTCGAGGTGGACCGGCTGCTCAAGGATCCGGACATCAAGGTGATCGTCACCTGCGGCAGCGGCGGGGTCGGCAAGACCACCACGGCGGCGGCGCTGGCGTTGCGCGCCGCCGAGCAGGGCCGCCGGGCGGTGGTGCTGACCATCGATCCGGCCCGCCGGCTGGCCCAGTCGCTCGGCCTGGTAGAGCTGGACAACACCCCACGCCCGGTGGCCGGCGTCGACAACGGCGCGCTGCTGGCGATGATGCTGGACATGAAGCGGACCTTCGACGAGGTGGTGCTGGCCAACACCACCCCGGACAAGGCGGAGCAGATCTTCGCCAACCCGTTCTACCAATCGTTGTCCGCCTCCTTCGCCGGCACCCAGGAGTACATGGCGATGGAGAAGCTGTCCCAGCTGCGCGGCCGGCTGATCGAGCACGGCGACTGGGACCTGATCGTGGTGGACACCCCGCCGTCGCGGTCCGCGCTGGACTTCCTGGACGCGCCGCAGCGGCTCGGCCGGTTCCTGGACGGCCGGATGATCCGGTTGCTGACCGCGCCGGCCCGGGCCGGCGGCAAGGCGTACCTGAAGGTGGTGGGCGCGTCCTTCTCGCTGTTCAGCCGGGTGCTCAACCGGATCCTGGGCAACGATCTGCTGGCCAACGTCTCGGCCTTCGTCGCCTCGCTGGAGACCATGTTCGGCGGCTTCCGGGAGCGGGCCGAGCAGACCTACCGGTTGCTGAAGGCGCCCGGCACCGCGTTCGTGGTGGTGGCCTCACCGGAGCCGGACGCGCTGCGCGAGGCGTCCTTCTTCGTGGAGCGGCTGCAGTCGGACGAGATGCCGCTGGCCGGGGTGGTGCTCAACCGGGTCCGGCAGGTGGCGGTGCCGCTGACCGCCGAGCGGGCCCTGGACGCGGCGGACCGGCTGACCGAGCTGGCGGCGCCACCGGCCACCGCCGAGTTGACCCGGGCGGCATTGCGGGTACACGCCGAGATCGCCGAGGCGGCCCGGCACGACCGGTTGATGGTGGCCCGGTTCGCGGCCGCGCACCCGGACGTACCGGAGCTGCAGGTGCCCGCATTGCCGACCGACGTGCACGATTTAGCGGGATTGCGGCTGATCGGAACCGCGTTAGCCGGCGGCTAGCCGAAACCGACCGTCCGGAACCTACGCCCGCCGACATCTACCGGTCGCCGACCGAGTTCAGCGCACCACCTGCATCGGCTGCGGCAGGCTGGCCAGGTTCTCGGCCCGCTGGCCGGTGGAGAAGAACGCCCGCCAGGACTTGATGTCCGGCCGGCGGCGCAGCAGGGTGCGCCGTTCCCGCTCGGTCATGCCGCCCCAGACGCCGAACTCGGTACGGCTGTCCAGCGCGTCGGCCAGGCAGTCGAACCGGACCGGGCAGCCCATGCAGATGGCCTTGGCCTTGTGCTGCGCGGCGCCCACCACGAACAGGGTCTCCGGATCGACGTTGCGGCAGGCACCGCGTGATGCCCATTCCGGGTCACCGGTGGCTCTCACCCGTTCGGGCAATCTCGGTGCGCTCATAGTTGGCCCCCCGTGGTTCGGCGGTCGGTCCCGTAAGACCCGCTCTCGTGTTCAACTGCGGAAAACTCACACGGACATGATGTGAGTTGTAAAGCAGGACGGTAGGTGAGAGTTTCACAACCCGCAATAGTCCGATATGAAATTGACGTCTTCATGATCTGGCCGCCCTAACGCTGCCAGAGGCGCTGACCAGGGCAGACGCACAGCCGGGCAGGGCGGCGGACCGATCGTCCTCGCGTACCCTGTACCCCTGTGGCGCGTGCATCTGGTGGAACCATCCTGTTGAAGCTCAGCCAGCTGGTCGGACTGCTTGCCATCGCCGGCGTCCTGGCCGCCGGCTTCCTGCTCCCCTATATCGGCGGCACCGGGCTGGCAGCTAAGTCGCTGGCGAACAAATTTCTGAACACGGTCTGCAACCTCACCGAGGAACCGGTGCAGCAGAAGACCACCATGTACGCCAGCGACGGCAAGACCGTGATCGCAACCCTGTTCGACCAGAACCGGCAGGTCATCCCGTTCAGCTCGATGCCCAAGGACGTGATCAACGCACTGATCTCGACCGAGGACCGGCGCTTCTACTCCCACCACGGGGTGGACATGCGCGGCCTGCTCCGCGGCGCGCTGAAGACCACCGGCGGCGACACCCAGGGCGCCTCCACGCTGACCGAGCAGTACGTGAAGCAGGTGCGCTACTACGAGGCGAGCACCGACGCCGAGCGGGCCGCGGCAATCGACCAGAACATCGACCGAAAGATCATGGACGCCCGCTGCGCGCTCAGGATCGAGGACCAGAACAGCAAGGACGAGATCCTTCAGAAATATCTCAACATTGCCTTTTTCGGAGAAAACGCCTACGGCATCCAGACCGCCGCGCAGACCTACTTCGGGGTCAACGCCAGCAAGCTGACCATCCCGCAGGCGGCCATGCTGGTCGGCCTGGTGAAGGCGCCGACCGACTACGACCCGTTCCTGCACCCGCAGGCGGCCCGGGACCGGCGGGATCTGGTGCTGGACAACATGGCCGGCCAGAACTACATCACCTCCGCCCAGGCCGCCGCCTACAAGGCCCAGCCGATCCGGCTGGCGCCGCACAGCGTCCCCGCCCGTGGCTGCACCTACGCCAACCCGGCCGTCAAGAACGTCGGCTTCTTCTGCGACTACGCGCTGGACTGGCTGGAGAACACCGGTGGGCTGACCCCGCAGGCGATCAACACGGCCGGCTACAAGATCGTCACCACGCTGGATGCGAACCTGCAGAACTACGGCCAGAACAACATCTGGACGCAGAGCGGGCTGGACCCT
>DASUAC010000510.1:0-3668 GCA_035763985.1 Jatrophihabitans sp.
TGAGCGGCGGTGAACAGTGTCTCGAACTCGATTGGGGTGAGCCGGCCGAGGGTGTCTTGGCGGCGGCGCCGGTGGTAGGTGCGTTCGATCCAGACGATGATCGCCAGGCGCAGTTCCTCTCGGCTGGTCCAGCGCCGGCGGTTGAGGACGTTCTTCTGCAGCAGGCTGAAGAAGGACTCCATGGCGGCGTTGTCCGCGCAGGCACCGACCCGGCCCATCGAGCCCCGCAGGTCGTGCTCGCGCAGGGCCCGGACGAAGGCATGGGACCGAAACTGACTGCCGCGGTCGGAGTGGACCGTCGTGGCCGTGGGGCGGCGCAGCGCGCAGGCGTTGGCAATCGCGTCGACGGCGAGCTGGGCGGTCATCCGGTGGTTCATCGAGTAGCCGACGATCCGGTTGGAGCAGGCGTCCTTCACCGCGCAGAGATAGAGCTTGCCCTCACCTGTGGGGTGTTCGGTGATGTCGGTCAGCCAGAGTTCATCTGGCCGGTCGGCGCTGAAGCGTCGCTCGACGAGGTCGTCGTGCACCGCCGGCCCGGGCCGGCGGTGCAGCCCTCGCTTGCGCGAGTGCGCTGACCACAGCCGCTGTTGGGTGCAGAGCCGGTTGACTCGCTTGCGTCCGGCGCTCACGCCCCGATCGGCGAGTTCGTCGGTGATGAACCGGTAGCCGAACTCAGGATCGTCATAGTGGATGTCGATCGCGGCGTTGATCAAATGAGCGTCGGCCCAGTCGCGGTCGGTGACCGGCTGCGCCTTCCACTGGTAAAAGGCCTGCTTGGAGAAGCCGAGCACCCGGCAGGTCACCGCGACGGGGATACCGTCCTCGGCCAGGTCAAGGACCAGCGGGAACATCATTTTGGGAGGGTGTCGCGGGCGAAGTAGGCCGTAGCCCGGCGCAGGATCTCGACCTCCTGCTCAAGCTGCTTGTTGCGTTTGCGCAGCTCGCGCACCTCGGTCTCATCGGCGGGCTGCACCGACGCTGGGTCGTTGCCGTCCTCGCGATCGGCGATGCGCAGCCAGCGGGCCAGACAGGACTCGGAGATGCCGAACGCTCGAGCTACCTGAGCTCGGGACTGATCGCCCTGACGAGCGACCGCAACGACGTCGCGGCGGAACTCCTTCGGATACGGAGTAGGCACGGTGCTGATCCTTCCAGCGACGACTTCGTCCTCGCAGGTAAGGAGTCAACTGAACCGGGGTCAGACCCTCCTTCGGGAAACGGTACTTAGCGTCACCGACCACAATCGCTAAGGGCGCCACGGCGGACATGAACTAGCGTTAGGTCCCATTCGAGGGGCCGCAGGGGACTTCAGCAGGGTCGTCATGATGATGCCGGTACGGAAGTCTTGGTGCCGCAGGGGCCTCGCCGCGCATAACGGCGGGCGACGTCGTGCTGCCCCTGCCGAGCGTCGAGCGCCTATTCGGCGATCGGTGTGGCCAATGAATTCCTCGGCCACCGGGTCGTCCGTTAGCTGGCTTGCAGCAGCCCGCACCACGCGAGGGACCCGCCTAACCCTCCTAGAGCCAGAGTCGGACCAGCGTCCGGTCCGGAGCCGGCGGCGAACCAGAACCCTAACCGCGGCGCTGCGCCTTGGCGAGCACCTGCCGTACCAGCGCTTGCCGTTTGGAACCCGGCGGCACCAGCTTGACCCGCAGGTCGGGCCGGGCGCCGAAGTACTCCATGCCCGCGTCCACGACCCGCTTGACCCCGGTGCCCCCGCCGGAACCCAGACCGGCGTCGTCCAGGTAGGAGCTTCCCTGCTCGCCGCGGATGGCCACCACCCGGCTGGCCGGCCGGGCGGTCACCTCGGTGAGCACCACCATCAGCTCGGCGGCCACCTTCTCCCAGGTGTATTCCGCACCCTTGCCGAGGATCTCCTCGACCACCTTCTGGCCGGCGGCCGGGTCGTCCAGCAGCGTGCGCGCGGTGGCCGCGGCCGCAGCGGCGTCGAAGCCAAGAATGGTCGGGATGCCGGCCGGCAACACCTCGTCCAGGCCGCCCTGCCGGGTGGACAGGCACGGCGCGCCGAAGTGCGCGGCCTCGAACGGGATCAGCCCGAAACCCTCCGACAGGGTCGGATAGAGCACCAGGCCGGCGTTGCGGTACAGCCACACCTTCTCCGGGTCGCTGAAGATGCCGATGTTCACCACCCGCCCGGCCAGCTCCGGATGCACGGTGAGGAACCGGGCCTCCTCCGAGGTGGACGAGCCGTACGGCGGCTGCGCACCGGCCAGCACCAGCGAACCGGTCCAGCCGGCGGCGTCCAGTTCGGCGAGCATCCGCAGCGCGAACATCCGGTTCTTGTGGTGGTAGGAAACCCCCAGGCACAGCAGGAAACCGGGCTGCAGGCCGTCGGTGCCGGCCGGCTGGCTGGCGGTGTCCGGCACCAGCGCGGTGTGGTCGGTGCCGTTGTAGATGATCCGGCTGACCTTGTCGCCCGGCAGCAGGCCCTCGGCCCGGGCCGAGTCGCGGGAATGCTCGGAGATGTAGGTGATGCCGTCCACCGTGCCGGCGGTCAGCCGGGCCAGGTCGCGGTACCGGCGCCACTCGGCGTCGCTGCCGAAGTAGGCGGCGTCGTGGTAGGCGATGAAGTCCAGCTGGTTGACCACCACCCGGTCGGCCACCGAGCGCAGCCACTCGATCTCGCCCGCGTCGCGTACCTGGTAGGGACGGAACACCACGTGCGACCGGTCGCCCTGCCAGGGTTCGAGCTTGCCGCTGATCGGCTCGATCAGCACCTTGTCCAGCCCGGTGACCGCCTGAGTCAGGTAGTCCGGCACCTCCAGCGGGGTGAACACGACCACCTGGCGCACGTCGTTGCGGGCGGCCAGCGCCCGGATCGTCTCCACCGTGCCGACCTGGGTGCCGGCCGCGAGCGGACCGAGGCACATGCCGTCGATGGCCACCACCATGCCCAGCACCGACCGCCGGGCCGCCAGCAGCGCGGCGGCCAGCGGCGAATAGTCGTCGGCGGCCACCCGGCGCACCCACGGCCCGTAGTACGGATAGCGCTTCTGGATGATCTGCTCGTGCTCGTACCGGCGCTTGTCCATCGCCGGCGACCGGCCGAAGCTGGAGCCGCCGCGGTGGTAGACGTAGACGTCGTCGGCCACCACGTGCTCGAAACCGGCCGCGATCGCCCGCTGGCTGAAGTCGACCTCCTCGCCGTAGCCGGGTGAGAACGCCGGGTCGAACGAGCCCACCACGTCCAGCGCGGTCCGCCGGACGTAGGTGCAGTGCCCGATCGCGGTCGGGATCCGCGGCCGCAACCGGGGCGAGCCGGCCGCCACCCGGCGCGCCGCCTCGTCCACCGACAGGCCGCCGGGTACGTCGTCGCTGGCCACATTGCGTTCCGGGACCGAGATGATCGTGCCGTGGTTGGTCAGCGCGCTCACCGTCGCGATGGTGTTGGCCGAGTTGGCCGCATCGCGCATCCGGACCAGCCACTCCGGGCCGACCACCACGTCGCTGTTCAGGATCACCACGTCGGCCGGGGCGGCCGCGGCGAAGGCGTCGTTCATGGTGAGCAGGAAGCCCTTGTTCGACACCTGCTCCAGCACCACCACGTCATGCGCCGGCGGTGTCGGCCCGGTGGCGAAGAACTCCTTGAGCGCAGCGAACGGACGCCGGTCCCAACCCCGGTCGTCCACCACCCGCAGCGGCACCTC
>DASUAC010000511.1:0-6200 GCA_035763985.1 Jatrophihabitans sp.
GAATCACGATCTCCGACAGCTTCGCCGGCTGGTGGAGCTCGCTGGCTGCTCTGTACCAATCCCCCGGCTCGAGTTATGCCCATCTGTACGGCCAATTCGCCGCCGCCGCGCTAGCCGATCAGCATGCCGCGGCAGCGGCCGGCTTCGGTGACCGGCTACTCGAACTGATGGCCGCCGGCGGTACCGCGACACCGCGAGACCTGTTGCGGCGCGCCGGGATAGACCCTCTCGCTCCGGCGACCTGGCAGGCAGGGTTGGCAGCCCTGAGCAGGCGTGTCTCGATACTGGCCGCGACTGTGGCACCGGGGCGATCGAGCTCTCGACAGCTCAGCTGAGCCGTCGAGCACCACCGCAGCGACTCATTCAGGAAGGAGGTGACACCCATGACCATCACCATGACCATCCGCAAGGTCAGCACCGCCAGCGGCTCTCTGGACGGCTGAGCCTGACGAGAAGTCTCCGTTGGTGAGTGGTAGAAGCACCCACCAACGGAGACATTCGCTATCCTACGCCCGATGCGTCACCCTCCGTCGGCATGCGCCAGCGAATCAGCAGGTAGGAACCAGCATGGAACTCGATGCCGCTCTGCCCATGGTCAAGCCCGGCCTTCCGGTATTCGGTACCCCCGGGCTGGTACAGATCGGTGGCTACGGCGTGGTGACCGAGATCGAGGACGGCACCGGAGAGATTCGATGCCTGCTGGAACTGCTGGACGGCTCACGGACCGTCGAGCAGGTGTGGACCGCCCTGAATCGCAAGTACCCGGCCCTGTCCGTCGAGGACGTGCGGGCGGCCGTGCTGCAATTCGATGACGCGGGGTTCCTGCTGGACGGCAGGCACACCGCTGACGGCGTTCTCGACGACTACGAGCTACGGAGGTGGGATCGCAACCTCAACTTCTTCGGCTCGTACGCCTCGATGGGTCAAAGCAGGTATGAACTGCAGGCACGCCTTCGGGATTGCCGGATCACCCTGATCGGTCTCGGCGGCATCGGCTCGCACCTACTACCCAACCTGGCCGCGATGGGCGTGGGACACGTACGCGCTGTCGAAGCCGACCTGGTCGACTTGTCCAACCTCAACCGGCAACTCCTCTACCGGGACGCCGATGTCGGCCGGGCCAAGCTTGACCTTGCCGTCGAACGGGTACGCGAGTTCGATCCCCGGATCGACATCGAGCCGATCTCGCTGCGCATCGGCTCCGTCGAGGACGTCCACCGTCTTGCCGACGGCGCCGACCTGCTCATCTCGGTCAGCGACCGCGCGGATACCGAGGTCATCCCCTGGGTGAACGCGGGATGCGCGCAAGCCGGGATCCCTTTCGTCTGCGGTGCCATCGACACCCAGCGCGCCCTCTGTTTCACGATCGTTCCAGGTAGGACCGGCTGCGTTGAATGCTGGCGGCTCACCGCCCTGCAGAACGACCCGACCTCGGTGGCACTGCACGAGCACCGGCGTGACCGCAGACTCGGCGGTGACAATGCGGCATTCGCTCCGCTGGTCATGCTGGCGGCCGGGTTCATACTCAACGAGGTCACCCGCGTGGTCACCGGCATCGGGAAGCCGGTAGCGGCCGGCCGGCTGATGCAGTTGCGATTCGACGAGGTCGTCGAGGCCGAGCGGTGGGGAAAGCACCCGGGATGCCCGGTCTGCGGGCTCCCGGTCAGCGAGCCGGCCGAGCGGCCACTGACGGCGACGACGGCTCTATGAGTCCGTACTCGACCGCGAACGGCCGTGACTACCGTCTGATCATCTTCGCCTTCGTCACCTCGTCGCTGGGCAACGCGGTCTACCAACTGACCCTGCCCTTGCTGGTGCTCAAGCTGACCGGCTCCGCGCTGACCACGGGGGCCGTCTACGCGGTCGAGTTCCTGCCGTTCCTGCTGCTGTCCTTGCCCGGCGGCGTGCTCGCCGACCGCGTCAACCGCCGGCTGATGCTGGTGACCGGTGATTCGATCTCGGGCCTGCTGGCCGTGCTCCTTGCGGTCATCGTCACCTTCGCCAGCCACCACACCGTCTGGCCGATCTTCGTGGTGGCGTTCCTGCTCGCCTGCGTCGACCCGATCTACCACCCGGCGTTCCAGAGCTTCATTCCGGACGTGGCCCCCAGGGACAAGTTGCCCCAGGCCAATGCCTGGATGCAGGCCGGGGACAATGCGATGGGCCTGCTCGGCCCAGTCATCGCGGGCGTGGCGATCAGCCTGTTCGGTTACGAGACAACCATCTACCTCGATGCGGCCACCTTTGCGGTGTCGGCAATCGTCATCCTCTTCATCCGTTATCGACCGGAGCGAGTGGCCAAGGCCGACGGCGGCAAGCGCATGTCCGGTGTGGTCGCCGACATTCGTGAAGCAGGGCAATACATCGTGCGGCGTAACCGTGTCCTGCTGGCCGGAGCGTTGACCTTCACCGGTACGAACTTTGCCATCTGGATGCTGCAGGCCACCTTCGTCTTCTACCTGACCGCATACCGGCATCTGAGCCCCGGGGCGATCGGCGTGGTCTACGGAGCGCAGGGTGTCGGCTCGGTGCTCGGCTCGTCGTTGGCACCGAAGATCATCCGGCACATTCCTCAAGGACGCACCATCATCTTGAGCACCTCGGCAGCCGGCCTCTGCACGATGGGCTTGATCATCTTCCGCCACGTCGCCGAGATCACCGTGATCTGGGGCCTGCTCGCGAGCTTCGGATCGATCAATGTGGTGTCGTTCTTCAGCCTGCGCCAGCAGATCGTGCCGTCCAACATCCTCGGACGCGTTGTCGCCACCACCCGGATGTTGGCCTACATCTCCATTCCGATCGGCGCCGTCGTAGCCGGCGCCCTCCAGGCCTCGCTCAAGAACATCTACCTCATCTTCGGCATCGCCGGCGCCCTCCGCCTCGGCATGGCGATCCTGGCCCTACGAACGCCGTTGAACCAACGTACCCGGCTGGCCGAGCCGATACCGGTGGTGCCACCGCCCGCGCCGATTCCGGTCCCGGAGAGCGAAGTCGGCTGACGGACGGGGTAGTTCTCGGCGCCGGTGCCGGTGGCCGGCATCGGCCGGTTCGCCGCAACCGGGCCGCGACCCGGCGGTGCCGCAAGCCTGCTCAGGCGCGCTGCAGCCGGTGCACGCCGGCCGCGGATCCCTTGCGGCGCAACCGCATCACGAAGGCCAGCACGGTGGCCACCGCCTGATAGAGGTCGGCCGGGATCTCCTGGCCGATGTCGCAGGCCGAGTACAGGGTGCGGGCGAGCAGGACGTCCTGCACCATCGGCACCCGGTTGCGCTCGGCCACCTCCCGGATCCGGGCGGCCACGTGGTCGGCGCCCTTGGCCACCACCCGCGGCGCGCCCTTGTTCGCCTCGTACCGCAGGGCCACCGCGACGTGCGTCGGGTTCACCAGCACCACGTCGGCGAACGGCACGTCGGCCATCATCCGGTTGCGGCTGATCGCCAGCGCCCGGGACCGGAGGATGCTGCGCAGCAGCGGATCACCCTCGTTGCTCTTGTGCTCTTCCTTCACCTCGTGCTTGGTCATCTTCAACTGCTTGTTGCTACGGTGCCGCACCACCGCGACGTCGGCGACCGC
The DNA here is from genome assembly GCA_035763985.1 of Jatrophihabitans sp. Classification (GTDB taxonomy): domain Bacteria; phylum Actinomycetota; class Actinomycetes; order Mycobacteriales; family Jatrophihabitantaceae; genus Jatrophihabitans_A. The sequence goes on from DASUAC010000511.1 coordinate 3,574, forward strand.
CATCAGCAGGCCGGCCACCGCGCCGTAGCGGACCAGCCGGAGCGCGGCGTCGGTGCTGGTGCCGAGCACCGAGGACAGCGGCAGCGAGCCGGACGCGGTCAGCTGCGGCACCAGTTGCCGTACCGACAGGTAGGTCACGCCGCAGAGCACCCCGAGCTTGGCCAGCGACTTGATCAGCCCCCAGGCGCCCTGGACGCCGAACATCCGCTTGAGGCCCTTGAACGGATTGAGCCGATTGACCTTGGGCACCAGCAGTTTCGGCGCGAACCAGATGCCGCCCTGACTGCCCGCCGCGGCGACCGAGGTGACCATCACCAGCACGGCCAGCGGGGCCAGGCCGGCCGCGGCGTGCAATAGCGCCCAGCGGGTCGTGCCGAGCGCCTGGCCGACATCCGGGTTCCGGATGGTGACGCCCACCTGGACCATGCTGGTCTGCGCCGTGCTCATCAGGGAACGGGCAACCGCCGGCAGCACGAAGGTCGCCGCGAGCACCCCGAGCCAGGAGCCGAGTTCCGGGCTGTGCCCGACCTGACCGTCCCGGCGCGCCTTCTTCAGCCGGCGCGGTGTGGGTTTCTCGCTCTTCTCCCCCGCCGACATCTAGGAGGCCACCTGCATCATCAGCGAGGCCGCGGAGTTGCCGAGTTGGGTGATCACGCCGGGCATGGTGGCGAAGCTGAGCCCGACCAGGCCCAGGGTGATCATGATCTTGAGCGGGAAGCTGAGCTGGAACACGTTCAGCTGCGGCGAGATCCGGCTCAGCAGGCCGAGCGCGACGTCGGCCAGGAACAGCACCGCGACCAGCGGACCGGCGACCTGCAGCGCCGCCACGAACATGTTGCTGACGCCGTGCACCAGCACCTGGTCCAGGTGGGACATCGAGATGCTGCCGTCCAGCGGCACCGTGCTGAAGGTACGCAGGAAGCCCTGCAGGATGATCAGGTGCGCGTTGCTGGCGAACAGCATGGTGCTGGCCAGCACGCCGTAGAACCGGCCGAAGATCGAGGTGTTGGTGGCCAGCAACGGGTCGTAGGCGAAGGCCAGCGAGAAGCCGCCGGACAGGTCGATCAGCGAACCGGCGGACTCCACCGCGCTGAACAGCAACCGGGTGCCGAAGCCGAGCGACCCGCCGATCACCAACTGCTCCGCCGCGCTGGACACCAGCGGTCCGAACTCGGCCGCCGGCGCGTGCGCCACCGTTTGCGGCAGCACCGCCAGCGAGATCGCCACGCTCAGCATCAGCCGGACCACCCGCGGCACGCCGGCGGTGGCCAGCGGCGGCGCCAGCTCCAGCCAGGCGGCGATCCGCAACGAGCACAGCAGCAACGCGATCAGCTGCGCCGTGCCTACCGATACGGTCATGTCAACTGTTGATCAGGCCCGGGATCTGGTTGAACAGGTCCTGGGTGTAGGTAACCATGGAGTGCATCATCCAGCTGCCGGACAGCAGCAGCGCGATGCCCACCGCGATCGCCTTCGGCACGAACGACAGCGTGAACTCCTGGATCTGGGTGGCCGACTGGAACAACGAGATCCCGAAACCAACCAGCAGCGCGGTGAGCAGCGTCGGCGCGGCCAGCTTGAAGGCGATCAGCATCGCCTGCAGACCCAGGTGCACGATTGCGGTGTCGGTCATTGCCCTTTCCTCATCAGGAGGTTTCTCAGCCGGCGATCGGGTCGGGGCGTCAAGTGTGATAGCTGGTGATCAGCGAGTTGATGATCAGGCCCCAGCCGTCGACCAGCACGAACAGCAACAGCTTGAACGGCAGCGACACCGACACCGGCGGCAGCATCATCATGCCCAGCGACATCAGCGAGGACGAGACCACCATGTCGATGATCAGGAACGGGATGTAGACCACGAAGCCGATGATCATCGCCGAACGCAGCTCGGAGAGTACGAACGCCGGGATCAGCGTGGTCAGGTCGAGCTTGTCCGGGCTCGGCGGGTTCGGCAGGTGACCGGCCCGCAGCATCAGTGCGATCTCCTGGCTGCGGGTGTGCTGCAGCATGAAGGTGCGGATCGGCGCCATCCCGTCGTGGAAGGCCACCGCCTGGGTCTTGGTCCCGTGCAGGTACGGTTGGACGCCGGCCGTGTTCACCGCCTTGATCACCGGGCTCATCACGAACATGCTGAGGAACAGGGCAAGTCCGGCCAGTACCTGGTTCGGCGGCACGCCGTTCAGGCCGAGCGCGTTGCGGGTCAGCCCGAGTACCACGAAGATCTTGGTGAAGCTGGTCATCAGCAGCAGGATGGACGGCGCCACCGAGAGCAGGGTGAGCAGCAGCAGGATGCTCACCGAGGTGCTCGGCTTGGGCGACAGGTTCACCCCGATGGTTCCGGACGGCGCAACCGGCGGGGTCGGCTTGGCCGGGCCGACCGGTGCCAGGATCGGTGAGATGGTGGCCGGCTGAATACCGGTGCTGACGCCGGTGCTCACCGTGACGCCGGTGCTCACCGTGACGCCGGTACTCGCCGGCGTTCCGGACGCGGTCGCGGTGCCGCCGAGCAGCACCGCCAACCCGAGCGCGGCCAGGAACAGCCAGCGCAACGCACGGTACCCCTGGCTCTTCGCGCGAGCGCTCATCGCTGGATTCGCTCCGCTCCTCGCTTCGCTGCGATGCTCACT
>DASUAC010000512.1:0-2674 GCA_035763985.1 Jatrophihabitans sp.
GGTCGAACGGTTACGGCGTGAACTCACTCACCCGGGTCGACCAGTTGCCCAGCGCCGTCCGCGGGCCCGGGCCGTGCGACGCACCGGCACAGGTGCCGAGCAGGTTGTCGCCGCTGCCACCGGTGAAGAACCGACCGCCCCAGGTCGGATAGTCACACGAGTGCGCGATGTACTCGCTGGCGATCCACACATGGTTGCCGTCCACGGCGGCGGCTCCGTAGTCGCCGGTGCCCGCCACCGGGTTGGTCGCCTCGTCGGCGGCGTTCGAACTGAGCAGGTACTCGATGCCGCCGGCATGCGTGTCGTAGGACGACGTACCGGGCGAGTGCGCCGACCAGACCGTGAAGCCGGGCTGGGTGGAGCCGGCATCGCTCGGCGCGTTCACCGTGCCGAAGGTGTCGATGTGCACCAGGTTGACGTTGGCCGAACCCGCCGCCAACTGGGCTTTCGACAGCGCGTAGATCTGCGCGCCGGCGAACCCGTTGGTGTTCCACGGATAGGCATTCGTGGTCAGGTAGATGCCGTTGGCGCCCGCGCCGATGTGCGGGTAGCCACCGAGGTACGGGCCGGGGTTGACGCCACCGGCGTTCGTGCCGTCGTTGGTGACATCGATCCGGTAGATGTCCCACGATCCGGTCGGGTCGGACGTCTGGCTGACCGCGAGCGTTGAAGACGTTCAGGACGTCGTTGACCGCTTCCACTTCGTAACCGTTGCCGACGCACAGTGCCTGGTCCGGGGCTCGATGCTGAACTGGTTCCCGCTGCGTGCGTACCGCTGCTGGTAGTTCAGGCCCTCGAAGCCGGTGTTGAACTGTGGCGTCGACTTGGCCTTCTGGCCGCTCGTCACCGAGACCCCGTTGCCGGGGCTGGTCGATCGGCTCTGGTCGTTGATGATGCCGGGATAGGCATCGGCCGCCGCCTCGCCATCGGTTTGGCCGGCGAACTCGACCTGGGTGGCATCGCCGGTCCCGGCGGCGGGAGCGTCGCCGGTGATCGGCGCACCGGTGCCGGAGATCGAGACCTGGCTTGGCTGGCCGCCTGGGCTTCCTGGATGCCGACCAGGAACACGGCAATGCAGGCAAGACTCACGAACGGAACGCTGAGCAACTGGTTCCGTCTGCGCTTTCGTACCATGAGACTCCCCCTTCGCGGCGGGCCCCGATGGCAACCCCGGAAGCGGGTCCGGTAAGAGCCGCCTGTCTTGTGGTAGGCGCGCTCTCGCCTATCCGATGCCGTTTGTCCATAGCGACCAAGGGCAAACTTCGATCGGCAGGTCGTAATGACCTGGTGCGACCACCCCTCGGGCAGTTGCGCAGATCGTCCCATTGGAGTGGTGCGAAGCATCGGACGCGAGGGAATCCGCAACCGGGCCGGTTGATCTTTCGCATTCGGCTGCCCGCGGCCGCCGCCGCCCCTACACTCTGGCCGGTGACCGTCCCGGACTTCAACGAGCTGCTGCGGGCTGCCGCCGACCAGTACGCCGAGGCCAAGGTGGCCGGGGCGACCGCGCAGTACCAAGAGCAACTGGTGGCCGCGCAGGCCCAGCTGGCGGCGCTGCAGACCCAGCTGGCCAACGCGCTGGCCGTCGACGCCGCGGACAAGGCAACCGTCGGCCAACTCCAGGCCACCGTGGCGAACCTGCAGGCCCAGCTGGCGGCCCTGACCCCCGGCAAGGCGCCGGCCCCACCGGCCGGCTGGGCGGTGGCGTTCCAGGACGACTGCGACACCCCGTCGCTGGACGGCGGATGCTGGTCGGCGACCACGGACGCCGCCGGCAACGAGCTGTCCCAGCGGCTGCCCGCCAACGTACTGCCCAGCACCGATCACCTGACGATCCGCGCACGGCGGCAGGACTACGGCGGGCGGCAGTTCACCTCCGGCTACATCACGACGGCCGGCCGCTTCTCGGTGCCGTTCGGCCGCTGGCTCGTCCGGGCTCGGTGGGACGACCTGTACGGCCTCTGGCCGGCGCTGTGGCTGCGCGACGACACCGGCCTGGGCGAGATCGACATCATGGAGTCGGTCGGCACCGTGCCGAAGCTGGTCCAGACCGTGCACCAGTCCACCAACGGCGACCAGGACCGGTCGGGCAACGAATGGCCCATGCCGGCGGGCTGGGCACCGTCGGACTGGCACGTCTACGGCCTGCAACGGGACCACACCGGCACGCTCACCTGGACCGTCGACGGCCGGCCGGTGTTCACCCGCAGCACGTCCGACACCGGATCGAGGTCGAAGGCTCCGATGACCTGGCTGACCGGTCCGGCGTTCCCGTCCAAGCTGCACCTGATCATCAACCTGCAGGTCGGCGGGTCGATGCCGGCCTACTACCTCGGCAAGGGCTACGACCCGGCGAAGATTCTGCCGGGCGACACGGTCGGCACGCTCGACATCGACTGGGTGCAGGTGCTCACCCCGCTCGCCGGCTGATCGGTGCCGGCATGGCCTGCCTCAGCGCACGAAGCGGGTGATCGCGCCCTGCAGCAGCGCAAGCACGATCCGCGGGTGCGCCGCGGCACGCACCTGCGAGCCGACGGCCGCAACCGGGAACGCGGGCGGGCGGGCGAGGGATTCGACCCGTGGGTGCCGCAACAGCTGCGCCGTGCCGGGATGCACCCGGCGCCGCAGCAGGACATCGACGAGCGCGACCTCCAGAGCGAGATCCAGGTCGACG
>DASUAC010000513.1:0-8577 GCA_035763985.1 Jatrophihabitans sp.
GGGCTGCATAGGACGAGCGCGGGCTTCACCCCGGCGAGCATGCTCGACAGCGCACGCGCTTGCCGCTCGCCGGCGGCGGTCAACGGCAAGTCGGTGACGCTGGTGTGCTGGCCCGAGCGGCTCCACTCCGTCTCGCCGTGGCGCACGATCCACAGCTCGACGTGGTCGGGACGGCCGGGTGCGACGAAGGCCGGCTCCCTCGCGGAGCCGGCCTCCACCGTGGACATGCGAAGACGCTCTTCAGTCGTTGTCAGGAGGCCTGCTTCGTCTCCCAGAAGATCTTGTCGATCTCGGCGATCATGTCGAGTAGCTCCTGGCCCTTGGCCGGGTCGACCGCACCCTTGCCGCCCGCGGCGCCGGCCGCCTTCGTGGCCTTGTTGAACAGTTCGTGCAGCTGCGGGTACTTCTCGAAGTGCTGCGGCTTGAAGTAGTCGGTCCACAGCACCCACAGGTGGTGCTTGACCAGGTCCGCACGCTGCTCCTTGATCAGCAGCGCCCGGGTACGGAATACCGGATCCTCGTTGGCCTGGTACTTCTCCATGATCGCCTTCACCGACTCGGCCTCGATCCGGGCCTGTGACGGGTCATAGACGCCACACGGCAGGTCGCAGTGTGCGGAAGCGGTGGCCATCCGACGCATCAAGCGCATTGACTCTTCCTCCATTCACAACACGGACTCTTGCGAGCGGTCGGCCAGTGACTCCTGGACGAACTTCGCATCGCAGCCGACCCTACTCCGCAGCCGAGCCGGGTTTCCGGCAGCATGGTTGATCATGCAGGCCCTGCTCGATTGGCAGTGGATCCGAGTCGACGGGTACTCGATGACGCCCACCCTGCTACCGGGCGACCTGGTGCTGGTCCGGCACGGCGCCGCGGTCCGGCCGGGCGCCCTCGTGCTGGCCAGCTTCCGCGCCGAGCCGGGTCTGCTGGTGGTCAAACGAGCGGTCCGGCCGGAATCCGGCGGCTGGCTGCTCGGCTCGGACAACCCGCGGGCCGGCTCGGACTCGCGCACGTACGGCATCGCCGAGGTTGCCGCGGTCGCCGTCCGGATCTGGCATCGCGGCGCGGCGCGCGCCGCCGAGCCGAGGTGGCGACGCTGGCTCGGCTGGCCGGTGCCGGCATCGCCGGACGGGCTGTGAATCAGCATCGAGCGCGGCGCTGTGAGCGCTGCCACGACCGATTGTGGATCGCCGAGATGGGGCGGATTGTGAACAACCAAGGTCAGATTCGCCGGCCCGGCCGGCAGCCGCCGAGCTGTGCCAGACTTGATCAACCCGGTTATCACCGGCAGCGCGGGCCGGCTCGGCTGGCAGCCTGACCGCCGTACGAACCCGACCGGCCCGGTGGGCCGGCTGCGAGCGCGACGGAGGTGTGCGGTGGCGCAACCGGACGGCCTGGTGACCGAAAGCCCGGTGTTCAGCAGCCATGTCGGCGGCAAGCTGACGGTACGCAGCACCCTGCCGTTGACCGACCGGGCGGCCCTGTCGCTGGCCTACACGCCCGGCGTCGCCGAGGTGTCCGCGGCGATCGCGGCCGATGAGCAGCTGGCCGAGCGCTACACCTGGCGATCCCGGCTGGTGGCGGTGGTGAGCGACGGGACGGCGGTGCTCGGCCTGGGTGACATCGGCCCGGCCGCCGCGCTGCCGGTGATGGAGGGCAAGGCGGCGCTGTTCGCCGAATTCGCCGGGCTGAACTCGGTGCCGATTGTGCTGGCCACCACCGACACCCAGGAGATCATCGACACCGTGGTCCGGATCGCGCCGTCCTTCGGCGGGATCAACCTGGAGGACATCTCCGCGCCACGCTGCTTCGAGATCGAGCGACGGCTGCGCGAGTTGCTGCCCATCCCGGTGTTCCACGACGACCAGCACGGCACCGCGATCGTGGTGCTGGCCGCGCTGCGCAACGCCGCCCGGCTCACCGGCCGCACGCTGGCCGAGCTCCGGGTGGTCATCTCCGGTGCCGGCGCGGCCGGTGTCGCCTGCGCGAAGATCCTGCTGGCGGCCGGGGTGACCGAATTGGTGGTGACCGATTCCCGCGGCATCCTGCATCCGGACCGGCACGACCTCAACCCGGTCAAGCGGCAGGTGGCCGAGTGCACCAACCCGGCCGGACGACAGGGCAGCGTCACCGAGGCGTTGGCCGGTGCCGATGTGTTCATCGGGGTCAGCGGCGGAACCGTGGCCGAGCCGGCGGTGGCCGGCATGGCGCCCGGCTGCATCATCTTCGCGCTGGCGAACCCCAATCCGGAGGTCGCGCCGGCGATTGCTCACCGGTACGCCGCGGTGGTCGCCACCGGACGGAGCGACCTGCCCAACCAGATCAACAACGTGCTGGCGTTCCCGGGTGTGTTCGCGGGCACCTTCGATGCGGGCGCGCCGCGGATCACCGAGGGCATGAAGCTCGCCGCGGCCGGCGCCATCGGCGGTGTGGTCGCCGAGGAACTGCGGGCCGATCGGATCGTGCCGACCCCGTTCGATCCCCGGGTGGCTCCGGCGGTACGGGCGGCAGTGGCCGAGCAGGCGCGCGCCGAGGGCATCGCCCGCCATTGAGCCGCCGCCACTGGGCCGCCGCCACTGGGCCGCCGCCGCTGAGCCCCGCGACTGGGCCCGTCCCACTGAGCCGCCGCGACTGAGCCGCCGAACCATGTGCGGGTGACGCACACCTCCTTACAAAGTTTGCCGGTTTGTAAATCGCTGAGGCAGCATGGGGGTGGAAGGAGGCGCCACCATGCTCACCATGACCGGATCGGGAATCACACTGCTGATCATCGCGCTGGTCGCACTCGCCGTACTTGCGATCCGCGAGGGATTGCGCCGCTGAAATCGTTGGCCGGCGCGGCGTGACGGTGTTTTGCAGGCCCAGGCGTGCAAAACACAGTCACGCCCGGGTTAGTGCTGTTCGAAGACCGCCACCGTGCGGCCGGGCACCGTGAACGTGCCGGTGGCCGGGTCGAAGGCCGCCGTCCGCACCACCGGATCGCTGCCGTGCGCCTGCACGTCGGCCAGCCGGTAGCGCTGGCCGAAGGCACCCGGGACGACCTGGCTGGTGGCGTCCGGGCCGGCGTTGAAGACGATCACCAGCCCCTTCAACCGCGGGTCGACGTTCGGCCCGGCGGTGTCATCGATCCGCTCGACGATCACCCCCGGCGCGGAGTCCGGTCCGCTGTCCGGGAAGCTCAGCTTCTGCTCGATCCGCTGCGCCGCGCACTGGCCAGTCGAGGCGGCGGCCCCGAGCAGCTACGGGGGTTACTCGTCCTCGTCGTCGGCGCGGGCCAGCCAGGTGGCCAGCCGCTCGATCGGGACCTCGAACTCCGGGTTCAGGTCGACGAACGTCTGCAGCCGCTCGGCGAGCCAGGCCAGGCTGACCTGCTCGTCGCCACGGCGCTGCTCGAGTTCCTCAATGCCCCTATCGGTGAAGTACATTCTCAACTTCTTTCGCGTTGTCACCTACGACGTTTCACCGGGATAGCGCACGCCGAGGCCGGCCCGGGCCCGGTCCAGCAGCCGCAGGATCGCGACGGTCTCGGCCGGCGGCACCAGCTCGCTGGTCAGCCGGCCGGCCCGCAGGCAGCGCTCGACCTCCTCGATCTGCGGCCGGTAGCCGGGCAGCGACGGGTCCAGCGGGTCGGCGAACCGCCGCTCGCCGTCGGCATTGTGCAGCACCAGGCCGGTCGGCCGGTGGAATCGTCCCTCGGTCTCCAGCCAGCCCGTGGCGCCCAGGATCAGCCCCCGGTACGGTCCGCCGATCACCGCCGAGCACCACAGCTGGGCGTCCCGGCCGTCCGGGTAGCTCCACTGCATGGCCGCCGTGGCGTCCGCGCCGGTCGGCGCCAGCGCGCCGGTGACCGTCATCGCCGCGGGTTCACCCAGGAACAGCCAGCCGAACGTCGCCGGGTAGACGCCCAGGTCGAGCAGTGCGCCGCCGCCGTTGGCCAGGTCGTACAGCCGGTGCGCCGGATCGTACGGCCGGCCCAGGCCCATCTCGGCGCGTACCGCCCGGACCTCGCCGATCGCGCCGTCGGCGATCAGCCGCTGCGCCTGCCGGATCAGCGGATTGGTCCGCATCCACATGGCTTCCATCGCGAACACGCCGGCCGCCTCGGCCGTCCCGAAGACCTCCGCCGCGTCCTCGGCAGTGAGGCAGACCGGCTTCTCGATCAGCACCGGCTTGCCGGCCCCGATGGCCAGCAGTGCCTGCTCCCGGTGCATCGGATGGGTGGTCGCGACATAGACCACGTCCACCTCAGGATCCTCGACCAGTGCCCGGTAGTCGCCGTAGGCCCGGTCGGCGCCGAACCGGGCGGCGAAATCCTGCGCGCGATCGAGATCCCGAGCGGCGACCGCGGCCAGGACGTTGCCCGGGGTGACGGCCAGGTCCAGCGCCAGTTTGCCGGCGATGCCGCCGGCGCCGAGGAAGCCCCAGCGCACCGGACGGCCCCCGGCGATCACCGAGTCCTCGGCGATCACCGAGTGCTCGGCGATCATCGAATCCTCAGTGCGCACCGGACGATTCTCGGCCACCGGCTAACCCAGCGCGGTCGCGACGACCTCACGCTGCTGCGCCTCGTGCACGCTCACCGAGCCCACCGCCGGCGATGCGGACGGCGGCCGGGATGCCCGGTAGACCGGCCGGTTGTCGCCGGCCGCGGCCAGCCGCTCGGGCAGGTTCAGCGCGATGAACGGGTAGCCGCCCTGGTTCGCCGGCTCCTCCTGCGCCCAGACCAGCTGGGCATCGGGGTACTTGGCGAGCTCGGCGGCCACCTCGTCACCGTGCAGCGGGTAGAGCTGCTCCAGCCGGACCAGCGCCACGTCGGTCCGCTCGGCCTCGGCCCGCGCCGCCGCCAGGTCGTAGTAGAGCTTGCCGCTGCACAGCACCACCCGGCGCACGCCGGCCGGGTCGACCGTGTCGTCGCCGATCACCGGCCGGAAGTGGCCGCCGGTGAACTCCTCCAGCTGGCTCACCGCCGCCTTCAGCCGCAGCAGCGACTTCGGGGTGAACACCACCAGCGGCCGGTGCAGCCCGCCGAGGGCCTGCCGGCGCAGCAGGTGGAAGTAGCTCGCCGGCGTCGACGGCATGGCCACCGTCAGGTTGTTCTCCGCCGCCAGCTGCAGGAACCGCTCGGGCCGGCCGGAGGAGTGGTCCGGACCCTGGCCCTCGTAGCCGTGCGGCAGCAGCAGGGTGACCGAGGAACGCTGGCCCCACTTCGCCTCGCCGGAGGCGATGAACTCGTCGATGATGGTCTGCGCGCCGTCGGCGAAGTCACCGAACTGGGCCTCCCAGAGCACCAGCGCGTCCTTGTTGGCCACCGAGTAGCCGTACTCGAAGCCCATCGCCGCGTACTCCGACAGCAGCGAGTCGTAAGCCCGGAACTGCGCCTTGGCGCCCGGCAGGTGGCGCAGCGGGGTGTACTCCTCGCCGCTGACCCGGTCGATCAGCACCGCGTGCCGCTGGGTGAACGTGCCGCGCCGGGAGTCCTGGCCGGCCAGCCGGACCGCCTTGCCGTCCACCGTGAGCGAGCCGAACGCGATCAGCTCCGCGGTCGCCCAGTCGATGTCGCCGCCGGTGGTCTGGGCGATCCGGCGGTCGATCTGCGGCTTGAGCCGGGGGTGCAGGGTGAACCCGGCCGGCAGGTTGGCGTACCGCTCGCCGACGCTCTTGATCAGCTCGGCGTTGATCGCGGTACCGACCACCGGCTCCTCGGTGGTCTCGTCCATCTGCGGCTGCTGGCGCGGGGTCGAGGAGGCGTCCCGGGTCTCCACGAACACCTTCTCCAGCTGGGCCCGGAAGTCGCGCAGCGCCTCCTCGGCGTCGTCCAGGGTGATGTCGCCGCGGCCGATCAGCGCCTCGGTGTAGAGCTTCCGCACGCTGCGCTTGTTGTCGATGATGTCGTACATCAGCGGCTGGGTGAACGAGGGGTTGTCGCTCTCGTTGTGGCCCCGGCGCCGGTAGCACACCATGTCGATGACGACGTCCTTCTTGAACTGCAGCCGGTACAGCACGGCCAGCTTGGCCACCCGTACGCACGCCTCCGGGTCGTCGCCGTTGACGTGGAAGATCGGCGCGGCGATCATCCGCGCGATGTCGGTGCAGTACAGGCTGGACCGGGACTGGGCCGGTGAGGTGGTGAAGCCGACCTGGTTGTTTACCACCACGTGCACCGTGCCGCCGGTGCGGTAACCGCGCAGCTGGGACAGGTTCAGCGTCTCGGCCACCACGCCCTGGCCGGCGAACGCCGCGTCGCCGTGCAGCAGCACCGGCAGCACGGTGAAGCCTTCCTCGCCCTTGTCGAGGATGTCCTGCTTGGCCCGGACGATCCCCTCCAGCACCGGGTTGACCGCCTCCAGATGGGACGGGTTCGCGGTGAGCTCGACGGCGATCTTGCTGCCGCTCTCGGCGACATAGGTGCCGTGCGCGCCCAGGTGGTACTTCACGTCACCGGAGCCCTGCGCGGTGCCCGGGTCGATGTTGCCCTCGAACTCGTTGAAGATCTTGGCGTACGGCTTGCCGACGATGTTGGCCAGCACGTTCAGCCGGCCGCGGTGCGGCATGCCGATGACGACCTCGTCCAGCTCCTGGTCGGCGGCGGTGGACAGCACCGCGTCGAGCAGCGCGATCACCGTCTCGCTGCCTTCCAGGGAGAACCGCTTCTGCCCGACGTACTTGGTCTGCAGGAACGTCTCGAACGCCTCGGCGACGTTCAGCTTGGACAGGATGTGCTTCTGCTCCTCCTTGGTGGGAGCCTCGCTCCTGACCTCGATGTGCTGCTGGATCCAGGCGCGTTCCTCCGGATCGATGATGTGCATGTACTCCACGCCGACCCGGCGGCAGTACGCGTCGCGCAGCACCCCGAGGATGTCGCGCAGCTTCATCAGCCGCTGGCCGGCGAAGCCACCCACCGGGAACTCCCGGTCCAGGTCCCACAGGGTCAGCCCGTGCTTGGTGATGTCCAGATCCGGATGGCTGCGGATCCGGAACTCCAGCGGGTCGGTGTCGGCCATCAGGTGACCGGAGGTGCGGTAGGCGTTGATCAGCTCGATGACCCGGGCGGCCTTGTCGATCTGCCCCTCGTGGCTGAACTCCCGGTCGGTCAGCCAGATGGCCGGCTCGTACGGGATCCGCAGCGAACGGAAGATGTCGTAGTAGAAGTTGTCCTCGCCGAGCAGCAGCTGGTGCACGGTGCGCAGGAACTCACCGCTCTGCGCGCCCTGGATGATCCGGTGGTCGTAGGTCGAGGTGAGCGTCATGATCTTGGAGATGCCCATGTCGGCCAGCGCATCCGGATGCATGCCGCTGAACTCGGCCGGGTACTCCATGGCGCCGACGCCGATGATGGTGCCCTGGCCCTGCATCAGCCGCGGCACCGAGTGGTTGGTGCCGATGGTGCCCGGGTTGGTCAGGCTGATGGTCGAGCCGGCGAAGTCGTCCGCGGTCAGCTTGCCGGTACGGGCCCGCCGGATGATGTCCTCGTACGCCCCCCAGAAGGTGGCGAAGTCCATGCTCTCGGCGGCCTTGATGGCGGCCACCACCAGCGACCGGCCGCCGTCCTTGCCGGGCAGGTCGATGGCCAGGCCGAAGTTCACGTGCTCGGGCTTGACCACCGCCGGCTTGCCGTCCGCGGTGATCGCGAAGGAGTGGTTCATCTCCGGGTGCGCGCGCAGCGCCCGGACCACCGCGTAGCCGATCAGGTGGGTGAAGCTGACCTTGCCGCCGCGCGCCCGGCGCAGGTGGTTGTTGACGATGATCCGGTTGTCCGCCAGCAGCTTGGCCGGCACCGCGCGCACGCTGGTGGCGGTCGGGATCTCCAGCGAGGCCTGCATGTTGCTGACCACCCGGGCCGGCGCGCCGCGCAGCACCGAGGCATCCTCGCCGGCCACCGGCGCCACCGCGGGCTCGGTCCAGGACGGCCGGGCGGCCGGCTTGCCCGCGGCGCTCGGCTTGCCGTCCGGCTGGGTGGCGGTACTCGGCTGGGTGGCGGTACTCGGCTTGCTGGCCGGCTGGCTTGCGGTGGTCGGCTTGTCATCCGGCTGGCTTGCGACGGCGCTCGGCTGGGACGTCGGGGCGCCTGCCGGCTCGGTTTCCGCCGGCGAGCCGGTCCCGTCCGAGGATGGTTGGGCGGTGGTGAGCTCGGTCGGCCCGGTCAGCTGCGCGGTGCTGGTCTGGTCCGGCAGGCTGCCGGGCTGCCCGTTGAGATCGGCCGCCGGCAGGTGGCCGTTGCCGGCCGCCGGATGGGGCGTGGCGCCGCCCGGACCGGTGGCCGGTCGGTAGTCGGCGAAGAACTCGTGCCAAGCGGCATCCACCGCGTTCGGGTCGGCCAGGTAGCGCTCGTACATCTCCTCGACGAGCCACTCGTTCGCCCCGAAATCGGTGTGGGACGTCGTCGGTTCACTGCCGGTTTCCGACTGCGCGGTCACGCTGGTGTCCACCTTCTTCGCCAGTGTCTATACGCGTGTGCGGGCGTGCCGCGAAGGCGATGTCTGCACACGTCCCATCGGCTGGCAACCCCGGAAGACAAGCCTACGCGTGCTGCCGGGCCGGTCACACCGGAAGGGCCCGGCCGGGCGATGGTGGCGCGGT
>DASUAC010000514.1:0-3754 GCA_035763985.1 Jatrophihabitans sp.
GCAGGACGCCGCCAGCCGGGCCAGGTGATCGGCCAGCCCGATCACCCGGCCGTCGCGGCAGAGCATGGTCTCCAGGATTCCCCTGCTGCGATCGGCCCATTCGGTCTCCGGGCAGTGGGCCACCCCGGCGGGTTCCGGCCAGCTGCCGCCGGCCAGGGCCAGCAGCGGCGCGGCCTTCACCCGGCACTCCTGCCACTCGGCCAGCGGCACCGACTCCGCGGTGATGCCGCCGCCCACGCCGAGTGCGAAGCGGTGACCGGTGATCTCGAACGTCCTGATCGCGACGTTGAATTCGCAGTCGTCGCCGGCGAGGTAGCCGATCGCGCCGGTGAACAGGCCGCGCTCGGCCGGTTCCAGCTCCTCGATCAGCCGGCACGCCCGGATCTTCGGCGCGCCGGTCACCGAGCCGGGCGGAAAGGTGGCGGCCAGCAGCTCGGCGGTGCCGGCGCCGTCCGCCAGCCGGCCGGTGACCCGCGAGACCAGGTGCCAGACGCCGGGCGCCGGCCGGACCTCGAGCAGGTCGCCGACCGACACCGTGCCCGGCTGGCAGACCCGGGACAGGTCGTTGCGCACCAGGTCCACGATCATGACGTTCTCGGCCCGGTCCTTGGCCGAGCGGCGCAGCTCGATCGCGCCCGGGTCATCCGGCTGATCGCCGGTGCGCGGACGGGTGCCCTTGATCGGTTCGCTGCACACCGAACGGCCGCGCCGGTGCAGGAACAGCTCGGGGGACAGGCTGACCGCGGTCCGTTCCGGGGTACGCAGGAAGGCGGCATAGCCGGGCGCCAAGTGCCGGATGCCACGGACGAACAACTCGGCGGGATCGCCGGTGACGGTCCCGGTCAGCCGCGCGCAGACGTTGACCTGGTAGAGCTGGCCGGCCCGGATCCGGCCGATGGCCCGTTCCACCGCGGCGAGGTGTTCGTCCCGTCCGGTCGCGGTGATTCCGCTCAGCGCCACCTCGCCGGCGGCCGGCCGGGGCAGCCGTTCGACCAGCCCGGCCAGCGCCGGATCGCCGGTCAACCACCAGTGGCCGGTGCGATCACGTCGCAGCAGGGTGTCGAACAGCCCGAACCAGCAGTCGCCGCGATAGTCGATCCGGCCGATCCAGTGGCCGGTGCCGCCAACCTCGGTGAGTTGCTCGACGGCCCGCCGGGGTTGCCAGCCGATCAGGGCCTGGCCGTCCAGCCAGTTGCCGGCCAGGCAGGCGATGGTGCCGGTCTCCAGCTCCGGTGCGGCGAGCAGTGCCCGGAGCAGATCGCCGGTGTCCAGCCGGACGGCGAGCCGGATCGGCTCAGCCAAGCCGGCCCTCGCCGGCATGCCGGCGGACCAGCGGGATGGCGAGCAGGCCGAGCACGGTGCCGGCCAGCGCGGTCCACAGCCAAACCCGGTGGCCGTGCGATCCGAGCCAGGACCAGAACGGCAGCAGCGCCAGGAAGGCGACGAAGAACAGCGCAGTGCCGACCGCCAGCACCGGCCAGGCGTTGACCACCAGCATCCGCTCGTCAGCCAGCGACGCGGACGAGGACTCGTCCGATGAACTTGAAGTCGCGCTCACAGTTCGGCAGGCTACGCGTGGCACTGCGCCGTCCGGCATACCTGGAGCAGCATTGGCTATCGACACCGCACCTCGGTCCACTCGCAACGTCAGCACGCTGGACCGGTATTTCTCGGTCACCCGCCGCGGTTCCACCGTGGTGCGCGAAGCGCGCGGGGGTTTGGTCACCTTTGTCACGATGGTCTACATCGTGGTGCTGAATCCGCTGATCATCGGCACCGTCAAGGACAAGGGCGGCCACTTCCTCGGCGGCGGCAGCGCGCCGAACCTGGCGGCGGTGGCGGCCTCGACCGCGCTGGTGGCCTGCGTGATGACGCTGGCCATGGGGCTGATCGGCCGCTACCCGTTCGGCCTGGCCACCGGGCTCGGGCTGAACGCCTTCGTCGCCTTCCAGGTCGCCACCCGGATGTCCTGGCCGGCCGCCCTGGGCATGGTGGTGCTGGAGGGCCTGCTGATCACCGTGCTGGTGCTGACCGGCTTCCGGACCGCGGTGTTCTACGCGATCCCGGCGCAGCTGAAGAGCGCCATCGCGGTCGGCATCGGGCTGTTCATCACGCTGATCGGGTTGGTGGACGCCGGCTTCGTCCGGGCCGGTGCCGGCACCGTGGTCGACATCGGCATCGGCGGCCACCTGAACGGCTGGCCGACCCTGGTCTTCGTGGTCGGGGTGCTGCTGATCGCGGGCCTGATGGCCCGCGGGGTGCGCGGCGCGATCCTGATCGGGATCTTCGTCAGCACGGTGCTGGCGGTGATCCTGGAGGCGGCGCTCAACATCGGCCCGCAGACCAACGCCAAGGGTGAGGTGGTCAACCCGGAGGGCTGGGCGCTGAACGTGCCGTCCTTCTCCGGTAAGCATTTCGGTACGCCGGACCTCAGCCTGGTCGGGCACTTCTCGCTCGGCGGCGGCTTCTCCGCGGTGGGCATCATCTCCGGCATCGTGATCGTGTTCTCGCTGGTGCTCAGCGACTTCTTCGACGTCATGGGCACCACCATCGGGCTGGCCTCGGAGGCGAACCTGCTGGACGAGAACGGCCAGTTGCCCGGCATCGGCAAGGTGCTGCTGATCGACGGGCTGGCCGCGGTGGGCGGCGGCGCGGCCGGTGCCTCCTCGGCCACCACCTACGTCGAGTCGGCCGCCGGCATCGGCGACGGTGCCCGTACCGGCCTGGCCTCGGTGGTCACCGGCCTGCTGTTCCTGGTCACCATCTTCCTGTCCCCACTGGCCCAGTTCGTGCCGTCCGAGGCGGCCGCGCCGGCCCTGGTGGTGGTCGGCGTGCTGATGATGCGCCAGGTCCGCAACATCGACTTCGGCTCGCTGGAACTGGCGCTGCCGGCCTTCCTCACCATCGCGTTGATGCCGTTCACCTACTCGATCACCAACGGCGTCGGCGCCGGCTTCATCAGCTACGTGCTGCTGCAGGTGGTGGTCGGCCGGGCCCGCACCATCCATCCGCTGATGTGGGTGGTCTCGGCGTTCTTCGCGGTGTACTTCGCGATCGAGCCGCTGAAGAACCTGTTCGGCA
This sequence comes from Jatrophihabitans sp., assembly GCA_035763985.1. Lineage (GTDB taxonomy): Bacteria > Actinomycetota > Actinomycetes > Mycobacteriales > Jatrophihabitantaceae > Jatrophihabitans_A. The sequence goes on from DASUAC010000514.1 coordinate 3,082, forward strand.
TCTCCTGACCGATCGGCGAGGACCCGGCCCGGCAGAGTGTTGGCGAACAGGGCAATGTTTAGCTAAGCTAAGCATATGACCCGGGCCCAGAGCACCACCGAGCTTGCCTCGGCACTGCGGTTGGCGGTGCTGCGCGCGGCCCGCCGGCTCCGTTCGCAGCGGGTGAACACCGCGGTGACCCTGTCCCAGCTCTCGGCGTTGGCCACGGTCGGCAAGTGCGGGCCGATGAGCGCCGGCGAGCTGGCCGGCATCGAACGGGTGCAGCCGCCGTCGATGACCAAGATCCTGGCGTCGCTGGAGGCCGAGGGCTGGGTGCAGCGGTCACCGCACCCGGACGACCGGCGGCAGTCGATCATCTCGATCACCCAGTCCGGCCGCGATCTGCTGGACGCCGAGACCCGGGCCCGGGACAGCTGGCTGGCGACCCGGCTGGTCGACTTCAGTCCGGACGAGCTCCGGATCCTGTCCGAGGCGGTCGCCGTGCTGGATCGCCTCGGCTCGGAATGACTGATCCGGCACCACCGCGCTCCGGCGGCCGCCCGACGGCCGAGGCGAATCTCCCCGAACCGACCGGGTCCCGGCGCAATCCGCTGCGATCGCTGCGGGTTCGCAACTACCGGCTGTTCTTCTTCGGCCAACTCGTCTCGCTCACCGGCACCTGGGCGCAGCAGAT
>DASUAC010000515.1:0-5370 GCA_035763985.1 Jatrophihabitans sp.
GTACCGGCCGGCGGGCAACTCGATCCGGTTCGCCGCCCAGTCGAGCCGCTGCCGCAGCTCGGCCATCAGGTCCGGCACCACCACGTCGGTGAAGTCCCGGGTGTGCTGGCCGAGCCAGGCCGAGCGCTGCCGGTCGGCGCTCTTGGCGTTCAGCTCGACCCGGCCGGTGGGCTGGTCGTGCCGGCGGCGCAGGCCGGTGGACGAGGCCAGGAACACCGAACTCAGCTCGTGCTCGGCGTAACCGTAGAGCAGCTGGCCGTCGGCCCGGGCCTGCTCGAAGGCGGCGCCCAGCGCGGTGGCGAAGTCGGCGAACACCTCGATGCCGGTGGCAGCCGGCGGGGCGTCCCAGTCGTCCTCGACCGGATACGGCGGCACCAACTCGGCGGCGTCGTCGGCCGGCGCGGCGGTCCGGGCGGCCTGCTCGGAGTCCGCCACCAGCTCGGCCAGCTCCGCGGCCGAGCCGCTCAGCGGGATCGGCCGGGACACCACCCCGCAGGTGTCACCGTCCGGGGTGTGCAGCACCGAGACCACGGTCAGCTTGATCGAACGGGACTCACCGTTGGTGGTGAGGTTGTTGTCCGCCCAGCGCAGGTTGGCCGAGCTCAGCTGCTCACCGAGCACGATGCAGCCGTCCGCGCCGGACAGGCTCAGCGCCCGCTCGACGAGTTGCTGGATGCCGTGATCTGTCATCGTCCGCTCTCCGAGATGGTGTTGAGCACATTGATGCCGCGGAACAGCGCGGCCGGGCAGCCGTGCGAGACCGCCGCGACCTGGCTCGGTTGGCCCTTGCCGCAGTTGAAGGCGCCGCCCAGCAGGTACGTCTGCGGGCCGCCGACCGCCTCCATCGCGCCCCGGAAGTCGGTGGTGGTCGCCTGGTAGGCCACGTCGCGCAGCTGGCCGGCCAGCCTGCCGTTGTGGATCCGGAAGAACCGCTGGCCGGTGAACTGGAAGTTGTAGCGCTGCATGTCGATCGACCAGGAATCGTCGCCGACGATGTAGATGCCGTCCTGCACCCCGGCGATCAGGTCGGCGGTGGAGCCACCGCCCGGGTCCGGCTGCAACGACACGTTCGGCATCCGCTGCAACGGGATGTGCGACGGCGAGTCGGCGTAGGCGCAGCCGTTGGAACGTCCGTGGACACCGCCTAAGCCGTAGGCCTGGGCCATCTGCCGGTTCAGTTGGTAACCGACGAGCACGCCGGAGGAGACGATGTCGAATCGCTGCGCCGCCACGCCCTCGTCGTCGTAGCCGATGGTGGCCAGCCCGTGCTCGGCCAGCCGGTCGCCGGTCACGTTCATCACCTGGCTGCCGTACCGCAGCGTGTTCAGCTTGTCCGGCGTGGCGAAGGTGGTGCCGGCGTAGGCGGCCTCATAGCCCAGCGCCCGGTCCAGCTCGGTGGCGTGCCCGACCGACTCGTGGATGGTCAGCCACAGGTTGGTCGGGTCGATCACCAGGTCGTACCGGCCGGGCCGGACCGACGGCGCCTTGACGTGTTCGGCCAGCAGGCCGGGCAGCTCGGCGATCTCGGCGTCGAAGTCCCAGCCGGTACCGGTCAGGTACTCCCAGCCCCGGCCGGTCGGCGGCGCGACCGTGCGCATGGTGGAGAACCCGCCCTCGGCCAGATCCACCTGCACCGCGGTGAACTCCGGGGACACCCGTACCCGCTGCTGGTTGGTGACCGTGCCGGCGGTGTCGGCGTAGAACTTGTTCTCCTGCACCTGCAGGAACTCGGCCTGGACGTGGTCCACCCCGTCGGCGGCCAGCAGCCGGTCGGACAGCTCGGTCAGCCGGGCGATCCGGTCGGTCAGCGGCACCTCGAACGGGTTCAGCCGGTAGGACGAGATCCAGGTGGCGTCGGCATGCACCGGCTCGGCGGCCAGCTCCACCGGCACCGAGCTGAGCACCCGGCTCAGCCGCGCGGTGGCCACCGCCCGCTCGGCCAGCTCCCGGGCCGCCTCCGGCGTCCGTTCGATACCGCTGGCGAATCCCCAGGCGCCGGAGTGCACCACCCGTACCGCCAGGCCCAGCTCGGCATCCTCGGCGGCACCCTCCAGCTGGCCGTCCCGCAACCGGATCACCCCGGTACGGACCCGTTCCAGCCTGAAGTCGGCGTGCTCGGCACCGAGCTGGCGGGCCCGGTCCAAGGCCGCATCGGCCAGCGTGGCGGCAGGCAGGGCGAGAAAGCTGGCATCCAGGCTCGGCATAAGGGCCGATAGTAGAGACGCGGCGAAGTACCCCGGCAAGGGGCTTTTACCGCTACGCTGTCGCGCAAGATGAAGAGAGCCTGGGCTGAGAGACTGAGCCGGATTCTCATCGCTGGCGATGGCACGCTGCTGGTGGCGGACCAGACGCTGACCGAACCACGGGGGATCAGCGAAGTACTGGCCGAGGGTCATCCGCTGCGCCGGGCTGCCGAGGCGATGCTGTCCGGCGTCGCGGTGTCGGCACCCGGCATCGGGGTTCGCCAGGTCCGTACCGCCCGCGGCCAGCTCGCCGCGGTGGAGGTGCGCCGGGCCGAGGCGACCGGGATCACCCTGCTCGGGCTGCGCGATTGGAGCTACCCGGGACGGGAATCGGCGTTGCCGACCTCCGAGGAGCTGGCGGACGGCCCGACCGGCCTGGGCCAGTCCCTGCTGCTGCCGGACGTGCCGCTGTTCCAGTCCGGCGTCCGTGAGCTGATGCGGCACGGCCGGATGCTGCGCGAGCTGCGGCTGATGGACCGCGACGCCGAGCGGATCCGTACGGTCCGGCTGTACGCCTGGCTGCCGGACCCGCTGCCCGGCACCGCCCCGATCGGGATCAGCGTGGACGTCACCGAGCTGATCGGGGTGTCCGAGGACGCCGGCCGGTTCCTGGACGCGCTGCTGTCGGTCGGCCCGGACTCGGTGCTGGTGCTGGACGTCTCCCGCGGCGAACTGCTCTGGAGCAACCGCCGGCTGGCCGGCCAGCTGGGCTACCCGCCCGACCAGCTCAGCCGGTACGGCGACATCCGCAACGCGATGCGCTGGAGCGACCGGCAGCGGCTGGACTCCCTCATCGCCCAGGCCCGGGCCGGCTCGGCCGCCACCGCGCGCACCATGCAGCTGCGGATCCGCGATGCGGCGGGACGGTGGCGCTGGATGAAGCTCTGGCTGACCCCGTGGCTGAGCGCGCCGGCCGACGAGCCGGGCGGCCCGGCGGTCGAGCAGCTGGTGTGCACGCTGCGCGACGTGGACGAGTCGGTCCGGGCCGAGCAGCGGCTGCACTGGGAGGCGCGGCACGATCCGCTGACCGGATTGGCCAATCGGCGTGGCTTGCAGGAGATGCTGCAGCGGGTCGCCGACGAGCTGGACAACCCCTGCCGGTACGTCTACTTCCTCGATCTGGACGACTTCCGCCGGGTCAACGACGCGCTCGGCCACTCGGCGGGTGATGAGTTGCTGCGCACGCTGGCCGCCCGGCTGACCGTGCTGGTGCAGCCGACCGACCTGGTGGCCCGGTTCGGCGGCGACGAGCTGGTGGTGGTCTCGGCGACCGAGCCCGCGGTGCTGGCCGACCGGATGCTGTCCGCGGTGCGCGGGCACACCATGCTGGCCGGTTCGGAGGTCACCGTGTCGGCCAGCATCGGGGTGGCCACGGTGGGTGCCGCCGAGCTGCCCGGCGACGTGATCCGCCGCTCCAACGACGCCATGTACCAGGCCAAGCGGGCCGGCCGTAACACCTACCGGATCGCCGGCCCGCTGAACTCCCGGCCGGCGCAGCAGCGGGTGGAGCTGGAGGCCGACCTGCGGCACGCACTCACCGAGGCCAGCCCGGAGCTGTACGTGGCGTTCCAGCCGATGGTGGACCGCAACCTGCAGCCGGTCGCCGCCGAGGCGCTGCTGCGCTGGGAGCATCCCCGGCGCGGCACCATGCTGCCGGCCGAATTCCTGGACATCGCCGACTCCGCCGGGCTGATGCGGGAGCTGGGCGCGCTGATCCTGCGCCGGGCGATCACCGCCGCGGCCGGCTGGGCCGCCGCCGGGCACCGGCTGCCGGTCACCGTGAACGTCGGCGCCCGGCAGCTGGGCACCGGCCAGCTGGAGCTGCTGCTGATCTCGCTGCTCAGCCAGCTGCGGATGCCGGGCGAGATGCTCTGCCTCGAGGTGACCGAGTCGGTGCTGGTGGACGGCGACAGCCCGGAACTGGCCGAGCTGTGCCGGCTGCGCGAGCTGGGCATCCGGATCGCGCTGGACGACTTCGGCACCGGATACTCACCGTTGACCTACCTGAAGCGGTTGCCGGCCACCGCGATCAAGCTGGACCGCTCGTTCGTCGCCGGCCTGGGCCTGTCCGACCCGGATCAGGCCGACCTGGCCATCGCCCGCTCGGTGCTGCAGCTGGGCACCGACCTGAACATGCAGGTGATCGCGGAGGGCGTCGAGACCGAGCAGCAGATGCACCTGCTGACCGAGCTCGGGTACGAGTTCTTCCAGGGATTCTGGGCCTATTCTCCGATGCCGGCCGGTCAGCTCGGCGCGCTGCTGGCCAGCCCGCGGATCACCGAGGACCGACTGGCCTGATCTCGCCGAGGTGTGGTCCGCCGGCCTGATCTCGCCGAGGTGTTGTCCGCCGGCCTGATCTCGCCGAGGTGCTGTCGGCTGGCCTTTGCCGAGGTGCTGTCCGCCGGGTCAGGCCGGCCGGTTCTGCCGGATAACCTCGGCGTACCAGGCGTAGGAGTCCTTCGGGGTGCGGACCAGGCTGTCGTAGTTCACGTGCACCAACCCGAACCGCTGCTGGTAGCCCTCGGCCCACTCGAAGTTGTCCAGGATCGACCAGCAGCAGTAGCCGGCGACCGGAACGCCGTCGTCGATCGCCTGCTGCAGTGCGCGCAGGTGCTCGTCCAGATAGCTGATCCGGCGCTGGTCGCGTACCCGGCCGTCCGGGCCCGGCCCGTCGAGGTAGCTGCAGCCGTTCTCGGTGATGATCACCGGCGGCAGCCCCGGGTACCGCTCGGCCAGCTGAGACAGCACCTCGGTCAGGCCGGCCGGTATCACCGGCCAGCCGAAGTCGGTCTGCGGGTAACCGGTGATCGGCACCCGCCGGGAGCCCAGCCAGCTGTCCGGGGTGTCCGGCCGCGGCTCGGACCCGCCCGCCCCGATCCGGATCGGGTTGTAGTAGTTCATGCCGTAGAAATCGAGCGGTTGCTTGATCGTCGGCAGGTCATCGGCGAAGCCGGAGAGCCGGTCGAAGCCGGAGAGCCGGTCGGCGAGCCGCTCCGGGAAGCTGCCGAGCAGCATCGGGTCGGCGAACAGCCGGTTCCACAGCGCGTCGTAGCCGGCCGCCGCGTCCTGGTCGGCCGGGTCGTCGGAGGCCGGCCAGACCGGCGAATGGTTGTTGGCCGCGCCGACC